>JAISBH010000203.1 GCA_031266295.1 Oscillospiraceae bacterium
GTATATGACCGTACAGGGCGCTGGCGTTGTGCGACCATGCCTTGCAGAACCACTCCGCGCGGAGATCGTCCGGAGCGCGCACGGTCAGCGACATCAATTCCTCGTCCTGTTCCATGATGGAGAGGTGAACCGCGCGCGCTCCGTCCTCAAGCGATTCGATACGATGCACGACGTGCTGCTCATGGCTGAACCGCGCGCGCCATCCGATCAGCGCGTCGTCGATGCTGACCCGCCGCGAGTATGGTATCCGCCTCTGGAACAGATCCAGCGTCTGGATGCCCGCGACGGACGGCTGGTACAGCACGCCCAGCGGATGCAGCTGCTTGCGCAGCAGCCCGTTCTCACGCAGTTCAGCCAGCGCCAGCTGCAGATCGATATAGTTCATCTGGTCGCGGTCGACGAAAAACCGCAGCAATTGTTCGGCGGTGGTCGGGCCAAGCCCATGCATCGCATACAGCAGCAGCAGTTTATCCTCGGTGTGCGATCCTTTTCTTTGTATCATGCCTATATTAACCTTCCGCAAGAGGGCGACGCAGCACCAGCCTCGCCTTCCGGCTGAGGGACTTAAGTTGACTTCGCCGACTCCGTCAACCGACGCCAACCTAATCGACCTAATAAAAGAAAACCGTTCGCTTGCGGCGAACGGCCGTCTGTCGGGTTACGCGTAGAACGGCTTGATCTGCTCAAGCAGGTCTTCACAGTCGTCCGAGTAAATCTCCAGCGTGATCGGGTGGGACAGATCCAGGCTGAATATACCCAGGATAGATTTCGCGTCCACGACATGACGTCCGGCGCGTAAATCCATGTCATACCCGTAACGGCTGACGATGTTGACGAAGTTCTTCACGTTCTCCGCCAAGCTGAGCTTGATGTTGACAGATTTCATACGCACTCACTCCTTCTATTGGGACGGGGAGTTCTCCTCACGCGCCCCCGAATGGGTGGGGTTTTACCCCACACCCGAACGCACAACCATCATACCATACATTCCCATGGAAAGCAACTGATAAACCGAAAGTTGTCTGGACCTAGATTTTACCGACCACCGGAGTGAGGGAATGCAATTCTTAACACTCCTTGTTATTGTAAACATCCAGACTATCCATGCGCTTGACGGATAGAGTATAATATATTTGGTACCAATGGCTAGTTGGACCGTTGATTTAGGGTCTGTTCGAAAAATCTACCCCCAATCCCCACTGCGTTATCTTTCGAACAAGCCCTAGTTAGCCGGTTGGCTCGCCGCCCCATTAACTGTGGGAAGGGAATCACACATGCGCGTAAAGGCGTTTACTCCAACATTTGGGCAAGATTCACCCGCGTCGGCGTTCCGTGTCCGGCCCGGATTTTTGCGTGAGCTGGCGCTGCATCCCTCTCTCTATCTGATGGTTCTTCCGGGCGTGCTGTTCTTTTTGATATTCAACTATCTGCCGATGGCAGGTCTGGCCATCGCGTTCGTGGACTATAGTCCTATCGCGCCGTTCTTCGGACTGGGAAGCCGGTTCGTCGGATTTGAGAACTTTCGCTTCTTTTTTACATCTAACGATTGGAGCCGCATCACGTTGAACACGTTTTACCTGAATACGCTGTTCATATCAACCGGACTGATCACCCAGATGCTGCTCGCGGTCGGTCTGAACGAGATGCGTGCCCAGGGTGTGAAGCGCCTCTCCCAAACCCTTATGTTCCTACCCAACTTCATATCGTGGACGGTCGTGTCGGTGTTCTCGATAGCGCTGTTCTCGACCAATGAAGGGCTGACTAACAAATTCATAATGGCGTTCGGAGGGAAGACCGTCAATTTCTACCAGACCGCATCTGTGTGGCCAGGTCTGCTGGTCGCGCTGCGGTTATGGAAAGGCGCGGGGTTCGGCACGGTCATATACCTGTCCACGATCGCGGGTATCAGCCAGGAGGTATACGAGGCAGCCACCATCGACGGCGCGAGCCGCATGGGCCGCATCCGCTACGTGACGCTGCCGCTGCTCAAGACCACGACGGCGATACTGCTGATCATGAGCATCGGCGGTATATTCAACGGTGACTTAGGCATGATATACGCCCTGATCGGCGACAACCCAATGCTGCGTTCCACGACCGACGTAATCGATACGTACGTCTATCGCGCGCTGAGGCTAAACAACGATTACGGCATGTCGGCGGCGGTCGGTCTATTCCAATCAATCACGGGATTTGTGTTCGTCGTCGGAGCGAACGCCATAGCGAAGAAGCTGGATTCAGAATCGGCGCTGTTCTAATTGGGCCGTAAGTCTGTTCGGTCGGGCCGATAGCCTGTTTCTATAAGGGGTTGAGACGGCGGCCTGTTCTTATATCTGGTTGAATGTAACCGTGGAAGGGGGGAGGTGATTTGCGCAAGGAATCGTTGGTCGACCGCGCGACTGTCGCGGGTTTCACCATCATATGTGCGTTGTTCGGACTAATGTGCTTGATGCCACTGTGGGTGGCGCTAGTCGCGTCGTTCTCCAACGAGTACGCGCTGATTCGCTCGGGTTATCAGATATGGGTCAATCAGCTGGACTTTACCAGCTACCGGCTGATATTCAGCGGCAGCGACGATGTCTTGCGCGCATACGGCGTAACGATCCTTACGACCTCGCTGGGCGTCGGAACCACGCTGTTCCTGACAGCGCTGACCGCGTTCCCGCTGTCGCTTCGCTCGATGCGCTATCGCGGCGCTATATCGTTCTTCGCCTACTTCACAATGTTGTTCAACGGCGGACTGGTGCCTAACTACATCCTGACCGTGCGCTTTCTTCACCTGAAGAACAACCTGCTCGTGCTGATTATCCCCGCTGCGCTGAACGCGTATAATCTCTTCTTGATGCGCAACTATTTCCAAACCTTGCCGGAATCGCTGGCGGAATCGGCCAAGATCGACGGTGCGGGCGACTTCCGCATATTTCGTTCGATCGCGCTGCCACTAGCGAAACCCATCCTCGCGACGATCGGACTGTTCGCTGCGATGGGTTATTGGAATGAATGGTACCGCGTGCTGCTGTACATCGATCGGCGCAATATGTTCACGCTGCAGTTCCTTATAATGAAACTGCAGCAGCAGGTGGACTTCCTTAGCTCGTCCATGAACCCGCAGGCTCGGCAATCGCTGGGGAACATCCCCATACCGACGATAGGGATCCGCCTAGCGACCGCAATGGTCTCCATCGGCCCGATCGTTCTGCTGTACCCATTCCTGCAGCGGTACTTTATCGGAGGTATTCTAATCGGATCCGTCAAAGGCTGACGGTACGGTCTATGAATAATTATGAACCACAAGGAGGTATCACCATGACACGAACCATACGCTTGTTATGTGCGCTGTTGACCGCGTCGATGCTGCTGGCGGGGTTCGGCGGCGTCGCGTCGGCCGAACAACCCAAGCAGGTAACGCTGGAGTTCCTGGCGCCGTCGCCTGTCTCACAGGTGAACGATATGGACGCCGTGCTCGCCAAGGTGTACGAACAGACTGACCCGACTCTGAACGTTCGCATCAACTACACGTTCACCACGTTCGACGACATCGGCCAGAAAGCCTCGCTGAAGATGTCCTCCGGCGAGCCGCTGGATTTCGTGTTCACCGCGCAGTGGACGACGCCCTCGCTGGCGCAGATGGTCTCCAAGGGGCTGCTCGTCAACCTAGATACATACATTGAGTCTGGCGAATACCCTGGCTTGGCCAAGTACTTCACCGGGGATCTGCACGATAACAACGCGGTGACCGACGCCGCAGGCGAAACGCACCTGTACGCGTTGCCCTTCACAAACACGTATTTGGGCGGCGGCGCGATCTATTACCGCAAGGATCTGGCTGACAAGTACGGCGTAGAGATCAACGACTACGATAGTCTGACCGCCTTCTTCGACGCAATCCTTGAGAACGAGCCGGGCATTGCGCCGTTCAGCTTCCTAGGATCGAACGACAGCATAAACGGCACGATCGCCGATCTATACCGCAGCGAGGCTTATACCAGCCAACATAACAATCTCCCGGCCAGCGACGTATCCATCGTAATCGGCGAAGATGGTAAGGCTTACGCCTCTAGGCAGGTGTTCCCTGAACTGGATCCTGAATACTGGTCGCGCCTGCCGGACTACCGCAAGGCGGAGGATCCGCTGCTCAGCTATAAACTGGTGCGCGAGTGGTACGAGAAAGGCTATCTCGAAAGCGACCTGCTCTCCCAGAAGGATTACGAAGGGCAGTTCATGGCAGGACGCGCCGCGTCGTTCCCGCGCGCCGCTGATACGTACATGGATACGGTCGCGCGCTTCAAGACCGCCATGCCGGACGCCGAGCTGGGCCTGTTTATGACTGAACTGGGCATTCGCCACGGCGTGGATAAGGCCTCCGGTTCAGACTTCCGCGCGTGGAACTTCGGCGCGATCCCGACCACGTCCAAGAACATTGACCGCACAGTCGGCTTCCTCAACTGGATATTTGAGGATCCCGCGAACCATGATCTGTTGGAACTGGGCATCGAGGGTAAACACTGGATCGCGGTCGGCGAGCATCAGTATTCATATCCCGAAGGGATAGACCTTAGCCAGAACTACAACTTTTATGGCTACGTGCTGACGTGGAATCCGCTGCTGGTACGCGACCATTCTGATACCCCGGCGTTCATCGCCGATATATATCAGAAGATGCGCGATCCGAATTTCTATTACAGGCGCGCCGACGCGGGCTTCACGTTCGTGACCGACACAATCAAGACGGAAGTCGCTAAGATCAACGACCTAAAATCCCTCAAGCGCGCTGTGGAGAACGGCGTTGTGGAGGATTACGAGGGCGAGATGGCGAAGATACAGTCGCAATATGAAGCGGCGGGATACTGGGTAGTCGTCGAGGAGATGGAGCGCCAGTTCAATGAGTTCCTGCTTGAGCATCCGTATATGGGACAGTAACCTGGCATAGGCCTGGCTAAATCCCATGCATACATCGCGCCAACCAAAGGGGGATCGCCGATCCCCCTTTCAACTCGTCCATAGGAGGCCGTTAAATGGGCATCGTAACAGAAATTCAACGCTTCTCCCTGAACGATGGGCCGGGGATCCGCACGACCGTATTCCTGAAGGGCTGCGACATGCGCTGCGCCTGGTGCCACAACCCGGAGACGTGCGAACCTTCACGCCAGATGATGATCTATCCCGAGAGGTGTATCGGCTGCAACGCGTGCGTCCGGCTCGACGAGACGAAGGCGCGGTCAGGATTACCGCCGCCGCGCGAGTCACTGCAGCTTGACGACGCGGACGGATGCTTCTCCGGCGCGCTGCGTGTTGTAGGCCAGGAGATGGCAGCCTCGGCCGTCATGGAGGAGATCATACAGGACTGCGCGTATTATGAAGCCTCCGGCGGCGGAGTCACGATATCGGGCGGAGAAGCAATGACTCAGCCGGCCTTCGTGAAAGAGCTGCTCACACTGTGCCGTGAGCATGGCGTTCAGGGCGCGGTCGAGACGAACCTTGCGTATACGTTCGATCGTCTTGCGGAACTGGCTGGCCTGCTCGACCTGGTGATGGCGGACGTCAAGATATTTGACCCCGCATCGCATCGCCGATGGACCGGCGTCGGCAACGAACGTATCTTGGAAAACGTCAAATCATTGCGGACGCTGAACATACCCGTTATACTGCGCACGCCAGTTATACCTGGCGTCAACGATAACAATGATGAAATCATCGCGATCAGCCGCTATATCGCCGACAACGTGCCGAACCTAATGTATTATGAACTGCTCAACTTCAACCCGCTGGGAGACTCTAAGTACCGCGCCCTGGGTTTGGATAACCCGTTCGCGCAAATGCGCCCGCTGTCCGCTGAGGATATAGAGCGTCTCGCGGATGCGGCGCGATCGTGCGGCATACCCGTACGGGTCGGGTGAGGAGGATTGTTATGAGAGATAGAGTAAATCAACTGCCGCCGGATGCGCCGATGGATTACCGCGCGCGAATGGCGATACTGCGCGAACGCAAGCTGGAGGACACGCAGGATAAACTGCGCGAACTAGGTCCCGTCAATAGCGACGATCACGGAACTATAGCGCCGCCGCCGGCGTTCGACGAGGCGTTCCGGAACGCGATATACAGCAACCATCCCAACGGATCGTGGTATGGCTACGACGGTTACAGCGAGAACTTTTACAGACTGATGGATCTCTATCCAGCGTTCATTGACCCGTGCGACGCCTTCCCTTGCAGGGAGATGGCGTACCTGGGCAGCTTCCGTCCGCAGCGCGGATTCCTGCCCGAAGCGCCGTACGATCACCTCAAGCCGACGCAAGAACAGTACGATATCGTGCACGGCATAGGAGCGCAGCAGCATTTCGGGATAGATTATACGATCGGGCTGACGCTGGGATGGGGCGGCTTGCTGGAGAAGATCGACGCATACCAGCGGCGCAATCCCGGTCACGACGATTTCTACGACGCGGAGGTCAAGACGATCCGAGGCGTCCAGCAATGGATGAAGCACACGCTTGAGGCGATCGACGCCGCGTTAACCCGCGAGACTCATCCCGTATTGATCGGCAACCTCAAACAGATGCGCGAGTGTACCGAACACCTGCTTGACGGCGTGCCGCGGACGCTGCGCGAGGCGTGCAATTGGATATGCTGGTTCAAGATGGCCAGCCGCACCTATAACGGCGATGGGGCGGGCGGCCAGCTCGACGAACTGCTGCGGCCATACTACGAAGCCGATCTCGCGTCGGGGCGCGTCACACGCGACGAGGCGGTATTCTATATCTCCTGCCTACTGCTAAGCGATCCGCATTACTACCAAGTCGGCGGATTGACGGCTGACGGGCGAGACATGATCACATACTTCTCATACATGGTGCTGGAAGCCGCAGACTGGCTGGATTCGTCGTGCAACATAACGGTGCGCGTGCATGAGGGCATGGATCGCGCGTTCCTCAAAAAGAGCGTCGAATACCTGTTCAAGAACAAGAACGGCTGGCCGCGCTTCTCGGGCGACGACGCTCTGACTGAAGGGTTCATGCGCCTGGGTTACCCGAAGGAACTGGCGGTGAAACGCGTCGCGGTCGGATGCCACTGGATGAGTCTGCCTGGTCTGGAATACACGCTCAACGACTGCGTTAAGACGAACAACACCCGCATATTCGAGGTGGCGCTGAACGAGATGCGCCATGATGGCCAACCGCCCAGCGTCGAACGGCTGTGGGATATATTCACGCAGCACACCCAGCGCTGCGTCGAGGCAACGGCCGAAGGCATCCGGTTTCATCTCAAGAATCAATGGAGAAACTCACCTGAACTAGCGCTGAACCTGCTAAGCCACGGTCCGATTGAGAAGGGCCTGGATATGTCGGGAGGCGGCGCGGAGTATTACAACATGTGCATCGACGGCACGGGCATCGCGACAGTGGCGGATTCGTTCGCGGCCTTGGAGCAGCGCGTCGAGCGGGAAGGCCGACTCTCATGGGCACAGGTGTATGCGGCGCTGGATTCTGATTTCGGCGGACCGAACGGCGAATACATACGACGGATGCTGGCCGAATCCAACCGATATGGCGGCGGAGGCACGGCGGCTGATCATTGGGCGGAGCGGATATCGCTGCACTTCACCGAGTGCGTGACCGCTCAGTCCGACGGTGAGTTGAAGTTCGTACCCGGTTGGTTCAGCTGGTCCAACACGATACCGATGGGTAAGGCGGTCGGCGCAACCCCGAACGGACGCAAGGCGCACGCGCCCATCAGCCACGGCGCAAATCCTCACCCCGGATTCCGCCGCGACGGCGCGCTGACCGCGATGAGCAACGCTATCTGCGCGATTCAACCCGGCTACGGCAACACCGCGCCGATCCAGCTGGAGCTTGATCCAGGCATGGCGCGCGGCGACGAAGCCGTGTTAAAGATAGTAGACTATATCCGCGCCATAATGAAGCAGGGCGCGACGCTGCTCAACATCAACATCATCGACGCCGGAAAGATCCTCGAGGCCGACAAGAATCCGGCGCTCTATCCCGACCTGGTCGTGCGCGTTACGGGATTCACCGCGTATTTCTGTATGCTGACGAAGGAATTCCGGCAGCTGGTCGTCGAACGTATCCTTAAGGCGAGTTAACGAAGGGAATCAATGATGCGAGGCAGGCGCGACGCTCCAGGCGTGCTGAACAGTCTGCGGTTCTTCGCGAGGCGTTTCGGACGGCGAAGCGCTATGATTCGCGCGCTGATCTATTCGCTCGCGTTAGGAGTCGCGCTGCCGAGCCTCCTGACCGCCACGCTGTTCAGCGTATTCTCGGTATACACGGCGCGGCAGACGGTGCAGGTTGCGCGGCAGAGCCTGCACCAAGCGGCGGAATCGATAAACATCACACTGCGCGCGCTCTACCGCCAGATGGAGCGCGAGTACCGCACTAATTCCACGATCATAATGGGCATGGAGTCGGACCACATGACGCCGGTCGAGTACGCTCAGGTATTCACGACGCTCGGCGACATCGTGTATTCGAACGAACTGTTCGACTCCGCATGTGTGTACAACCTGTTAACGGACAGCGTATTCTCATCGATCGGCGTGATGCAGCGGTCGGATCGATTCTACGATGCGGGCTTGATGGAGCTGCTGCGCACGCACGCGTCGAGGACTGACGCAACCACCGTGCACGCGGCGTATCCTAGGCGTCTGATGTATACATATGGCACGACGAGACATGACCTGAACGCAGTCACGTTCGTGTTCTGCGAACCCCGCTCATCCGCTCTGGCGTTCAACCTGAATCTTCAAAATTTGCAGACGATATTGACAGCCGGGAGTTCCGATCCGACGGTGCGGTCGATGATATTGAGCGCGGACGGCGTCGTTATCTCGGATACTGAAACCGGGCATGTATTTTCCGACATGTCCGGCGAGGCGTTCTTCGAGCGTATGCGAGTCGGCGAGGAACCTCGCGGTAATTTCACAGCGTCAATCGGCGGGCGTGAGGCTATCGTGATATACGAGAGGTTCAGCCAGTTTACGGGGCTGGATTGGCTCATCGCGCAGGTGTATGATACGGGTGCGCTGTCGGCGGGACTGCGTGATATATTGGGTGTGGTGCTGCTGGCCAGCATACTGGTTACGACGCTGCTAGCGTTCGGGCTGATGGCGGCGATGGGTTTATTGCTCGTACCAGTCGGGCGGATGCTGCGCATGACCGAGGGAGACGCGCCGCAGCATGACACGCACACCAACGAATTCACTTACCTGGAGCAGTCCATTCAGTCGCTGTCGGAGAGAGTCGAGACGTTCAGCCGAGTGGATCTGCCGAGGCTGAGGGACTTCTTCCTGCTGAATCTGATGCTAGACGGGCCAGGTCCGGAGTTCGACGCGCAGTGCAAGCGCTTCGGGTTGGAGCCTGACATGCGCGTTGCAGTAGGGCTGACGCGTCCGTCGTCCGGCGAAGATACCCATGATGAGGCGAGGCGCACTGTGTCGTCCATGCTGCTGAACCATCCAGGCGATATACTGCTGGAAGAATCCGTCGGCGGGATGATATGCTGCCTGCTGCGGGGCGATGAGCCCGGAAAATTTATTCAGTCCGACTATGGCCTAACGACGGGTATCAGTCCCATGTTTCCGCTGCGTGAACTGCGCGACGCTTATCAGTCCGCATACACCGCGCTGGAGTATATATTCCTTTTTGGCCCGAACGCGGTAATCCGTTATGAAGACATTGCGCAGCGCGAGAACGCCGAATACTATTACCCGCGCGCGCTTGAGAAGGCGTTATTGCAGCAGATTAGAAGCGGCGCTGACGCGTCGGATTTATTAGGTATCTTTTTTGAGACTGTCCGCGAGATGTCGGTGCAGCAAGCGAAACTGGCGTTGCGTCAACTATTATTGGCGTTGCTGGCGCTTTTCCCTGAAGGTGAGAGCGACTCGGTGCAGGCTGGGGCACTCTCGCACATGAACGCGCTGCTGTCGCTCTCCACGCTGGAAGAGGCACGCGATTGGTTTGATCTGCTGGTCGGAAGGTTACTGGACGCGCAGCGCAGCCGCCGCGACGAGCGGCTAAGCGAGCTGGCGCGGCGGATCAAGGATATCGTGCGCGCGTCATACGGGGATTGCGCGCTGTCGGTGGAAGGGATCGCGGAAAAGGTTGACTTGTCGCCAAACTATGTACGCAAGTTATTCAAGGATGTAGAAGGGGTGACGCTGTCTAGGTACATTCAAGACATGAGGCTGGCAGAGGCGGCGCGGCTGTTATCGACGACCGATTTGCCCGCTAACCGCATCGGCGCGCTGGTTGGTTTCCAGGAGGGAAGCTATTTCTACACGGCGTTCAAGCGCGCGATGCGCAGTACGCCGGATGAGTGGCGAAAGACGCATAGTCAATAAACCCTGTTGTTCTTGAAACTGGGTGATGGCAGTTCGTGTTGCGCGCCAATGGCCGCGATCAGCGCGAAACGGGATCGTATCGGCAGAATCCCGAAGGGATTCTTTCTTGTGTAACCTGTGCCGTACGAACCGCTGCGGCGGGACGCTGTTCGGTTTTCGAACCGAATGCGCTTTAAGTTACTTGCGCCCCGCCACTATGGCGTGAGTTGACTATTCCTTTGCAGCATTTTTACTGTCGGGGCGCAGGGTTGGAACGGGGGAACGAGGAACGTCCCTGCGGGGAGCCTGGGACTCTGTCCCAGACCCTGCGAAGGGCTATCCGCCCTTTCGAAACCTGACCAGGCTTCGCCTGGATCATCGTGATACACATTCCATCGGCTTCGGACTGCCGGTTTTACCTGGATAGTCTGTCCCGGAACGCAAACGGTTTCCCCCTTCCCAAATACGCCAGCCCTCCCGCCTAAGAATTTCCGCTGTCCCAATCATCAAAATTGTTTTTCATGGCGGAACGTGGTACAATGCACTTGAGAATAACTGGAAGGACAAACGCCAATGAATAACTTCGACTTTTACGCGCCAGCCCGCATCTACTTCGGCAAGGACGAACATAAGCGAATCGGCGCGCTGCTCAAACCCCGTGCGAAAAAGGTTTTGCTGCACTACGGTGGCGGCAGCATCAAGCGGAACGGCATATACGACGCGATCGTCGGCTCGCTGAACGAGGCCGGCGTGCCATTCGTCGAGCTGGGAGGGGTGCAGCCGAACCCTCGTCTCGGCCTGGCGCACGAGGGCGTCGCGCTGTGCAGGAGGGAAGGCGTCGACCTGATACTGGCCGTGGGCGGCGGCAGCGCCATTGACTCCGCTAAGGCGATCGCGATGGGCGCGTTGTATGACGGGGATGTGTGGGATTATTATGAGACCGGTAAAGAGTGCAAAGCGGCGCTGCCCATCGCGACAGTGCTGACAATACCCGCCGCCGGGAGCGAATCCAGCGGCGACACAGTCATCACTAACGAACTGGGCGATCGCAAGTATGGATATGGAAGCCCTCAGCTGCGCCCGCTGCTAAGCGTCATCAACCCGGAATTCTTCTATACGCTGCCGAAGGATCAAGTGGCTAACGGCGTTGCCGATATGATGAGCCATGTGTTCGAACGATATTTCACGAATACCTCTCATACCGATCTGACCGATGGGCTGTGCGAGGCGACGCTGCGCACGTTGATGCGAAACGCGCCGATCGCATTGGAGAATCCGACAGGATATGACGCGTGGGCGGAGCTGGGGTTCGCGGGCACGGTAGCGCATAACGGTCTGGTAGGGATGGGCCGTGAGCAGGATTGGGCGTGCCACATGATGGAACACGAGTTAAGCGCGATGTATGATGTGGCGCACGGGGCGGGGTTGGCTGTGTTGACTCCGGCATGGATGCAGTATGTGTATAAGGACAACATACCGATGTTCGTGCAGTTCGCGGCGAATGTGATGGGCGTTAGCGGCAGCATACGAGACAGCGAAGCGGTCATTCAAGAGGGTATCGCACGGTTGAGAGCGTTCTTCAAGCGGATGGGCCTAGCGGGGACGTTGGGCGGACTGGGCATCGGAACAGATAAACTTGAGGAAATGGCCAAGAAATCGACCGGCGCCGCGTTCGACGATGAGCAGCCGCTGGGCGGGTTGAAGAAACTCTACTGGCAGGATGTGCTAAACATCTATAGGTTGGCTCAATAGGAAGACACCGCGCATCCGCGTCTTATGGAGGGGATTAACACCCCCTCCCGGCATCACTGGACTTTGAATGTGAGAACGAAGTCTTTCCCGTTCAAAACCTTTGTGTACCGCCGCAGCGGCACAGGGGTTAATTTTGTTTCGCGTACGCCACTGCCCGCAGCGCCTTGCTGCACAGAAGGGGAATCAGCAGCATCGCTATCCCTATGCCCGTGCCAATCAGAATAGCGTCAATCGTCACACGATCCGACAGCGGTCCGAATATGAGCATTCCCAGCGGTATTGTCGTCCCTGAGATCATCATGAAAAACGAGAACACCCTGCCCAGCACAGCGGGATCGACTAAGGTCTGAAGCATCACGGTCGTCGGCGTGTTGCACAGCGGCATCGATATGCCTATGCCCGCCATCAACGCGAGGTAGACGGGGAAATTCTCCGTGACGCCCAGCCCGACCGCGCATACGCCGAACACACAGCACGCGAGCGCTATCGACCATACGCGGTTTTTAAACCCTCCCGTCGTACCCAGCGCCAGCCCGCCCAGCACCATCCCCAGCGAGAACGTTATCTCTATCGCCGAGAGCCGCCATACCTCGCCGCCAAAGTCGCGGGTCACTTGCAGCGGCGTCAGCACCACCGCCGGCGAAAGAAGCAGCTGTAACACAGCGGCCAGGCCGAACAGCTGCAGCATAAACTTATGCCGGACAACATACTGGAACCCCTCGCGCAATTCATGGAAGTAGCGCGCGCCGCCCTTCACATCCGGCGAGGTTAAGGGCGCGGCTGCGGGTTCAATGAATTCCGCGTTATTGGCGCGCTTGTCCGTCAATACGGCGGCCGGCACGTCCGGCACATGCACGAAGAAGTACAACAGTCCTATGCCCACTGCGGCGGTAACAACATCCACGAGGAACAGCATAGGCAACGGAGCGGCAGCCATCAGCGCGGCGCTGATCGCCGGAGCCGCCAGACCCATGGCCGAGTGGATGCTGCCCTGTATCCCGCTGACGCGCGTCAGGTGCGCTTCCGGTACGATTTGGGGCAATAACGCGCCACCGGCCGGGTTTTGCACCCCTTGACCGAACGCGCGCACAGCCGCGCACACCAACAATACGCCAATCGCGTCTACGCCGACCCACAGGAACGCCGCCGCAATCAAGCTGACAAACGCAATCGCCGAATCAGCCAGGTTGATTATCAGTTTGCGATTCCAGCGATCCGCCCATACTCCGGCGAACGGCGACGTAATCAGCATCGGCAGAAACCCCACCAGTGTGAACAGCGTCATCATTGCGCCGGACTGGGTCTTCAGCGTCACGTGCCAGACTATGGCGTATTGCACCAGCATTGATCCGAACGTCGAAATGGTTTGACCTCCAACGAACAAGGCGGCATTGCGTTTCCATGCCCCGCCCTCATTATTGGAATTGTCGGGGCTGTTCCTGCTGGTATCCATCGCTCCTCCTCACCGGCCTCGAAGGGAATTAATTATGCTCGTTCAGATCCATAGCCTCAATGGCCAGCGCCAGCTCCAGCCGCTTGCGCTGCATTGCACACGCCAGTTCATATGGTTTGTCCAGCCGCCCGTTCATTGACAGCGCGTTCGCGCAGCATCCGCCGCTGCAGAAGTATTTCGCCCAGCACGCGCGGCAATCGGGCTTGCTTAGCACATGGTTGTCGGCAAACACGCGCTGCATCGCGCTGTTGAACGCGCCAGTTGTTGCATCGCCGATCTCCCAGCCTTCACGGCCTACGAACTGGTGACACGGGTACAGTTTGCCTTCAGGTGTTACGGCGACATACTCGTTGCCCGCGCCGCATCCGGTCAGACGCTTGCGCAGGCACGGACCGTTCTCCAGATCGACGTTGAAGTGGAAGAACGAGAAAGGCCTGCCTTGCCGCCGACGTTCGATATAGGCTGCCGCCAATGCGTCATATTCCGCTAGGATACGCGGCAGGTGCTCCTGCTTCAGCGCGTACGGCTCGTCTTCCGACGCGACGACCGGTTCGACGGATATATGCTCGAAACCGGCGTCCGCCAGCGCGAGCGCGTCGTTCGTGAAATCCAGGTTGTAAGCGGTGAACGTGCCGCGGACGTAGTATGACTTTTCGCCTCGAGCGGCGACCAGCTTCAGTGCGCTCTCAAGCGCGCGATCATACGAGCCATGCCCGCCAGCGTCCGGACGCATCCTATCATGAACCTCTCGCCGCCCGTCCAGCGACAGCACGCAGTTATCCATCTCAGCGTTTATGAAATGGATAGCGTCGTCCGTTAGTCCCACCGCGTTCGTCGTGATCGTGAATGAGAAACGCTTGCCCGTCTCGCGCTCGCGCTGGCGTCCATAGGCGACGATCTCCTTCACGGCGCGCAGATTCAGCAGCGGCTCGCCGCCGAAGAAATCCGCTTCCAGCGCGCGGCGCGAACCGCTCTTCCCAATCAGCCAGTCGAGCGCGGCTTTTCCGACGCTGACCGACATACGCGCGCGGGTCGGATCGCTGTATGTGCCGTCGTGCGCGAAGCAGTAGCGGCAGCGCAGGTTGCAGTCGTGCGCGGCGTGCAGGCACATGGCCTTCACTACGCCGGGTTCGTGCAGCAGCGACGCGTCGTAATCATCCGGTACGTCAATCACGCCTTCGCGGCGCAGTTCATCCAGTTCGACGATGATCGCGGAAGCTTCGTCGGCGGGATAGCGTGAAAGCAGCCTGGCGCGTTCAGCGGGATCGGGATTCAGCGCGTCGAACGCGATATCGTCCAGCTGGTGCAACGCGCCGCTGCCGACGTCCAGCGCCAGTTTCTGCCCCAACGCCTCAAACGTATGGATCATTGATTAGATAGCGGCGCTTTTTTTAGGCGCCGGCGTGCGCGATTCCTGCCGCTTGCATTGTTGATTCGCGACGGTGCAGCTGGTCTTGCACGCGGATTGGCAGCTGGCCTGGCACTCGCCGCAGCCGCCATGCTCCAAACTTTCGCGCAGACACGCGGATTTAACGGTGCGGATATGCCGGATATGGTTGATCGATTCCATGGTGAACACACTCCTTATTAATTCTTATTCAAACTGCGGGCGCTGTTATTCCTCCAACCATGCCGCTGGATTTGTCCATGCGCGCCGCCCTTGCGCATCATGGATCTCGCACCGGACAAATTGTTCGTCCAGCGCGGGTTTTCGCGCGTATACCCACCGCGTGCCGCCGTCCTGTTGAACGACGCGTTCACTATTGTATGCGGCGTCGGTGTAAAATACGGCGCGTGAGGCGGGACTTGTCATGACGATTAAGCACTCCGGATCGATATCGACCTGCGCGATGATTGGGCCTTGACTCGCGTAGAACTTGCCGCCACGCATCGCGTCCAGCAGCGACTCACGCGTGCACGACTCCGACTGCACCATAACGAATCCCTTGCACTCCTCGCCTTTGTAGAAGTGCGCGTCGTCAACGGCGATCAACGGCAACCGACGACCGCGCGCTCCCAGCACGTCCACCAGGTAAGACGAGTCCTGTCGCATCGCGTTCCACGGCAAACCGGACACACTGTTAAATATCTCTAGAGCGAACAGGCCGTTCATGCCGGATACGGTTTCCGCAGTGTTCAGCGACCAGGCGGGATGCGCCAGCGCGGCGAGTCCGCCGGACTTCAACAACGCGTCGATATTGTCCTGAACAGACTGAGAGCGCATGAACTTGCGGTCGAGCATATCAGGCGCCACATTATACGGATCGATCCCGACGCCTATCAGGTGCACGTGTTCATACGGCGGCTTGTTGTCCAGTTCTACACCAGACAAAACTAAAATACCGTCGGATAATGACGAGTAATCCGACGTCTTCCAGTGGTCGGTAATATTGATGAAGTCATAACCCACGCGGCGATAGAGTTCGGCCACCTCTTCCGGCGTCAGTACCCCGTCGCTGCACGTGGTGTGCAGGTGCAATGAACCCTTCCAGAACGGCACGTTTGCCGCAAATTGAATCATGCGCCCGCACCATCCGACGACGCTCCAATCACGGCACGAATCCTTCTAACGCCCGCCGACGACGCCTCCTCCTTCTGAATCTTGAATGACACCAGTTCGCCGGTGTGAGACGCGTGCGGCCCGCCGCAGATCTCCTTGGATACCGTGCCCATCGTGTACACCTTGACGCGGTCGCCATACTTACTCTCGAACAAGCCGATGGCACCCTCGCCGCGCGCTTCATCGACAGTCATCTCGCGGCAATCGATCGGGTGATCCGCCTGTATGGATTCATTGACCAGCCGCTCGACCTCGGCCAGCTCATCCTTGGTCATCTTACGCCCGAACGAGAAGTCAAACCGCAGCCGCTCCGCCGTAATGTTGGAGCCTTTCTGCGCAACATCATTCCCAAGCACCCTGCGCAGCGCGGCGTGGAGCAGATGCGTCGCGGTATGCAGCCGCGCGGTTTGATCGCTGGCGTCGACCAATCCTCCCTTGAACCGCTGTTCGGCTCCAGCGTGCGACCTCTCCTGATGCGCCGCGAAGCGCTCCCGGAATCCTGCCTCGTCCACCGATAACCCGCGTTCCCTCGCCAGCTCAGCCGTGATCTCTATCGGGAAACCATACGTGTCGTACAAATGGAACGCTGTCAGTCCGTCAATCGTGCCGCCGGTCAGACGCGACGCAGCCTTCTCGAACTCGCGCGTACCCTGCTGCAGCGTGCGTTGGAAACGACCTTCCTCCAATAGGAGCTGCTCCTTTATGAAGTCGGCAGCCTTGCCTAGCTCTGGATATACGCCGCAGTAACCAGCGATTATCACGTCGGCAATCCTGGCGATGAATCCTTCCGGCGCTCCCAACTTCATTCCATGACGCACGGCGCGGCGGATTAGGCGGCGCAGCACATAGCCTTGATCGACATTCGACGGCGTGACGCCGCGCGGATCGCCTATTAAAAATACGGATGTGCGCACATGGTCGGCGACTATCCGGAACGCCTTCGTCGTCTCCTCATCCGAACCATAGACCTTGCCGGTTAGTTCAGCGATCTTGTCCAGAATCGGTACAAAGAGATCCGTTTCATACACGCTCTTCTTGCCCGTCAACACGCAGAGCGTTCGCTCCAGACCCATACCTGTATCGACGTTCGGCGCGGGCAGCGGAACCAGCGTGCCGTCGGCGATCTTATTATACTGCATAAATACGTCGTTCCAGATCTCCAGGTAGCGTCCGCACGAGCAAGCGGGAGAGCAATCCGGCCCGCACGGCTCCTTATCCGTGATAATAAACATCTCGGTATCCGGCCCGCATGGTCCGGTCAATCCAGCCGGACCCCACCAGTTATTCTCCTTGGGCAGGTAGAATATCCGCTCGGCCGGCACACCCTGATCCCGCCAAAGCTTAAATGACACGTCGTCACGCGGAGCGTTCTCATCGCCGATAAACACGCTAAAGGCCAGCTCATCCTGCGGTATGCCTAGCCACCTGTCGCTCGTCAGGAATTCCCATGACCAGGCGATCGCTTCCCTCTTGAAGTAATCGCCCAGCGACCAGTTGCCCAGCATCTCAAAGAACGTCAAGTGCGACGCGTCGCCCACTTCGTCGATGTCGCTCGTGCGCACACACTTCTGCACATCGGTCAGGCGCTTGCCCACTGGATGCGGGCTTCCCAGCAGGTACGGCACCAGCGGATGCATCCCCGCAGTGGTGAACAGCACCGTCGGGTCGTTCTCCGGAATAAGCGATGCGCTAGGGATCACGGCGTGTCCGTGCTCCTGGAAGAATTCCAGGTACAGCGAGCGCAGCTCGTTGCTGGTCGTCGATCGCATAGTGGGGCGCTCCTTTGTCGGCTTGACGCCGCTTAGATTATTGGACTCGCTTGTACACCATTGAATACACTATTAAACGCTATTACGCGCAATTGGTAGTTTAACATTTACAAGAGGGATTGTCAAGGCGTGGGAACGCGCTTAAGACCGTGATCATATACTCACAGTAGTGTATACGATATATATTGAGGAGTGGTCAAGGTGATATTTGTGGATATTCGGGGCGGTTTGGGCAACCAGCTGTTTATATACGCTTTCTTCCGCTGGCTGCAGGTCAACGCCGCTCAATCCGGCGTCGCGTATGTCAACCCTGCTGAAAACGACCATGAGGCATTCCAGCTGTACAAATATAATATATGCAATCAACTGGCCGCCATGACCTACATGGATGAATTCACCGCGCTGGCGCCCGACTATTTGAGATATTGTTTCCAGAAAAGTAAATTCGTAGATCAGCTGCCCGCAAGTGACGCCATCGCCGAACGAAACATGCTGATGAAACAAGGCATCCTCCTGAAAAGCTGGAAGCCGTACGACGAACCCATCAAGTTTAACGTAAAGCATTACTATATACGTGGGTTTCAAGGATATAAATACTTTGACTGCATAAAGCAGCTCATTATGGACGAGATCAGATACATGGGAAAGTTAAGGTCCGAGAACTCGGTGATGCGTAGCCGCATCAAAGAGTCCCGCAACGCGGTATGCGTGCACGTCCGGCGCGGGGATTTTGTCAATCGGAAGGATTATTGCAGCATATGCACTAAGGCGTACTACAACAGCGCCATCAACATGCTGACCAAGGCGACGCCGGATCCTGTGTTCTTCGTGTTCAGCGACAGCATGGGCTGGGCTAAGAAGTCGATCGCGTTTCCGGAATCGACGGTATTCGTCGAGAACAACGGCGAGAATGACGCCGCCGAGGAACTGGAGCTGATGCGTTCATGCAAGCACTTTATTATCTCCAACAGCTCGTTCAGCTGGTGGGCGCAGTACCTGGGCGCAAGCGATGAATCCATCGTTATCTCGCCGGTGGTGTTTGAATCGAAGAACCAAAAAGCTCAAATAATAATGGATGGCTGGTGTCTGCTAGACTGCTGCGGAAACGTGGCGAGAGAGAGCATGAGCAGCCGTTCGCCGCGGCTGCTCGCTCACTGATTTTTTTACTGGTTCCTTTCCGGCTCTTCCCTGGTCCTTTCCTGGTTCACATACTTAATCATTTATCTCCGGGTACAAGTGCTTTAATCTTCTCCTTGCCTGATCATTAGTGAATTGCCAGCGCACGGCCTTTTCGGTCTCATTTCCGCTGGTGGACCAAGGAGAAAGCTCACGGGCTAAAGCCTTGGCGTCCGGGATATACTTGCCTAAGCAGTGACGCTCCATTATGCTCATCTCAATTTCAGCTACATTCAGCCAACCGCCGAACTTTGGGGCGTAGTGTATCTCCAGCCGGTTTGCCAGCTGAAACGCCTTCTCGGCCGGAAACGCTCTGTACAGCGCGGCGATATTGTGCGTGTTCAATGTATTCATAACCAGACAGACTTTCCTCGCGTGCGGATAATCCTCTTCCAGCAATTTGCACACTTGCTTCGCCCAGTCATCCCGACAGCGGTGTTCCAGTACGCTGGTTCTATGCCAGCCTGTCAACGGTTCTATAAACGCGAATATCGCGCTGCGTCGGGCGCACTGACCACGGAGCCTGCCGCGTCTGAGCGGCCTGCGCGTCACGTTCATGGGACGGAACAACTTTTCATCCATGCAAACCACCGGGTAGTCAGGATCCAGCGGGCGCGCGTAGACCGCCAATATATCCTCGATACCAGCGACAAACGCAGCGTCACATTCCGATGGAATCGCCCATCGATCCTTCAGGCGGGGCTTTAGCCCTATTTTTCTCGCGGCGCGCGTCATGCTCAAGTCGGTTACAGGGCCGATAATCTTAAGCTCAATCGACATATCCTCAAGAAGCCGCAACATCCAGCGGTTCTGCCCTCCCAATGGTTCGCAATACGCAAGTGCCTCTACATGCGTTTCGGCCTTGCCTGCCATCACTGGTGAAATTGCCTTCGTTTCAGGCATTCTATTCACCGCACGGGCTTTTTCGACAGTGCTACTCTCAATTTGTGCAGCCTCGATTCGAACGCTCTCGGCTCGCATGTTCTCGGCTCGTGCGCTCTCGACTCGTGCGCTCTTAACGCGGATAGCCGCGACGCGAGAATCCCAAGCGCGGGTACGATAACTGCGGATCTTCTGGATCTTTGCAGGTTTCACCGACCGCTTGTGCCGTCTTATAATTAAGGGTAGCTGACTTCTCGTCTTTCGCTTTTTGATTTTTATCTTCTTCTTAATGATGCGCGGCGCCGCGCTTGAGCCAGGCAAACCGTCAGTCTTCACCTCGCACAAATTGATGAGATTCTCGCGATCCTTCGCAAGATCGTCATACGTCAGTTTATCCATCGCGCTCCATAACGCGCCTGGAACAGGAAGAATTGTTACGTCTTTCGGCTTGCGGAGTATACCCATCCCTGTTTCAGTGCGCATAACCCTTATATCCCACTGCGGATACATGCAGCGCATCAGTACTATAGCCTTCCAAACGTCCCCGGTCCAAGCGCCTTCGTGATGCAGGTATTCCTCCGACGTCATCGTGTCGAACGGTCTAGCCATGCGCGCCGACGTAGGATTGCAGTCGTGTATAAAAATTATCCCGCCGACACTGATGGAGCGTATAAGCCGCATACACTCCACGTAAACCTGATGATACTCGTGCAATCCGTCAATAAACGCCATGTCCACGTCGCTCAGAAGATCCTCATGCCGAGTCAAAAACGCCAGACTATCCATCTGGAAGAAACGTACATTGTCGTTCACGATCGAATCCATTATCACGGGCCTTACGATATCGACGCCTATCTTCATGGGTGCGTCAACGCTGGCGAAATGCGCCGCGTTAGCCAGCCCAATCTCCAGATACTTCCGAGGTCGGCACTGGCTCACGGCTCGCGCAATCAGCGGATGAACCGAGTGACCGGCGCGTACCAAGTTTGTCATAGTAGATCTCCTTTGTTTTGATCGATACTGTCTGGCCTCGCCAGCGGAGCGGTTCGGCCATGTATCGCCTGATTAAAACTACCGTACATTTGCAATATCTCAGGCCAGAATGGGCTGAGCTGTGCGCTGTTCCACCAGTCTTCGGCGAAAGGCAACCCCACCATATTCCATGGCTTTGTCGGGCCTTCACTCGTCTTATTGATAAAATGGATTATGACCGGCGACTCCATCGCTTGCCGGTATTCATCTCGGGTGTAACAGATGCGGCAGCCGCGCTGCGAGAAGAACGCCTCCTCGCTTGAGAGATCATGCTTCGGCGACACATTAAATCTGAACGGCAGGAGCGTCGTGCGGCCGTACCCCACAGCGTTGGTGATATCCTGGCAAGGGCAGCCGTAATCCTTGGCGGTCAGCTCGACCATCTTCTTCTGCAGACGATCCCTGCGCATCGCGGCTAGGTTCATCAACATCACGCCGTTGTTAATATACTGATTTAAGCTGGGTATGCCCAATGTCTTCGCGCGCCTTTTAGCGGCTTTATCGTAATCCACAAAATTTGCCGCCCGCACGCCCGCCATATAGTTGTCGCCAATATCCAATGCGTACAACCCCGCCAGATCACGCATGACCAACGTATCCGTGTCCAGATATATCACCTTGTCAAGCCTCGGCAGCAACGTCGGCAGCAGCAAACGATAGAAATTCGCCAACCCCAAATGCTTCACGCTGACGACGGCGCAATTCAGCGCATCCGGATCGACAGTGCGAGGATGAATCGCGCAGCGTGAATACAAGCGCTCAAACGACATGATTCGCTCGGCGATCTGAGGCCGCGGTTGGTTTTGCATAAATATGTATACGTCGCAGAACGTATTCTCTGCGGCGGTCTCCAACAGCGACGTGATAGTGACCGACATGGGGAGTATGTTGTTGTCGTCAGTCGTCAGCGCAACCGCTATGCGCGTTCCGGTTTCAGACATTACGCAATAAACCCGACCTTTCCAAGCGCGTCCTTTGTACATCAAGGCGCATCCGCTTTATCACCATAATAATATATTCATATGGTTAACTGGCGTGCATGAGTTGTGTAACGCTTTCGTCAGTCTTTAAGCGATAGTGGCAGATTATCTGACTCTTTTTATAGTTAATCTCCTTCGTTTAGATCAATATTAGTCGATTTCACTAGCAGGAGCGTCTGGCGGAGATGTCTAGCGGGGCTCCTGAAGGGTCGTCAAGCGGGGCTCCTGAAGGGGCGTCAGGCGGGACTCCTCAAGGTGCGTCGGGCGGGACTCCAAAAGGGTCTTCT
>JAISBH010000219.1 GCA_031266295.1 Oscillospiraceae bacterium
GTAATCGGTAGATTGTGTATCACGATGGTCCAGGCGAAGCCTGGTCAGGTTTCGAAAGGGCGGATAGCCCTTCGCAGGGTCTGGGACGCGGCGCATCCGCGCCTTCGGGAAGGGGATTGCGATCCCCCTCCCGACCTCCCCCGGGGCTTGGGACGAACCCCCTCTGTCGCTGCGGCGACATCTCCCCCTAGGGGGGCGATGAGGGTTGTCGGTTACGTTACGAGATAGAGTATCGGAGCATAACTGGTTGGACGAAGCCGATGGAATGTGTGTCACGATGGTCCAGGCGAAGCCTGGTCAGGTTTCGAAAGGGCGGATAGCGCGGCGCGTCCGCGCCTTCGGGAAGGGGTCTCACGTCCCCCTCCCGACCACCCCCGGGGCTTGGAACGAGGGAACGGGGTGGCGGGGCGCTACAAACTTAAAGCGCATTCGGTTCGCAAACCGAACAGCGTCCCGCCGCAGCGAGCAGCCGAGCATCGCATTACCCATAACCCTCACCCTTGTCGAACGCCAGCCATATAATGGCGAAATCCGGCAGATGATGGAAGCAAAGCGGCGCGTGAAACGTTTATTTAACGGAAATATGCGTTATGGGGCGTTGTGATGTGCAAAGGCATGGGAGATTATCGCGGCGGATATTGTTATTTATAGTTATTGACGCTGTGATTGTAAGCGTAGCGCTCGCGTCAATCGCGTTCCCGCTGCCGCACGAATTGATGACCGACGACGAAGCGTACCTGCAGCTAGTTAACAGGGATCATCTGTTTGACGACGCCACCTTCAAGAAGGATCTGGTGCCGCTCAAAGTCCGTACTAAGAATGACACGGAGCTGCGGTTGAGGCGTGTTGCGTCCAGAGCGTTGACGGATCTGTTCGCTGCGGCCGAGGCTGAAGGCGTAAGGCTGTACGCTATATCGGCGTATCGCGATTTAGCCACCCAGCGCGCGCTGTACAACAACGACGTTAAAGCCAACAACGGCATTGACGATCACTCCACCCAGATACCCGGCGCGTCGGAGCATCAAACTGGGTTGGCGGTGGACTTGGTCGGTCGCGAGTGGCTGGGTTATACGCTGACCGAAGCGTTCGCGGACACGGTTGAGGCGCGGTGGCTGGCGTCGCGGTGCGCGGAATTCGGTTTTGTGATACGCTACCCGAAGACAAAGGAGTCCATCACCGGCATTGTATATGAGCCGTGGCACCTGCGCTATGTGGGCCTTGAGGCGGCGCAGTACATGACGGACAACGAGCTGACCTTGGAGGAACTATGGATGCTATGGTATCTTTATTTAGAGGACAACGTGTTATAGCGTTTGTGACAGCGACCATGCTAGCCGCCGTCATAATCGCGGCGTCCATCGGTATGGGGTCACCCACCGCGAGCGCCGACGACGCGTCCTGGACATTCCCGTTATCAGAAGAGACGATGACCGATCCCGATGAGTTCTTGACGCTAGTGAACACGGATCGCCTGCTGACGAGCGATGATAAGCCCGCAGATCTAGTAAACATTGCTGCGCGCAAGACCACCTCCGACGCCGTACAGCTGCGCGCACCTGTGTCGGAGGCGTTAAGTGCGCTGTTTGACGCCGCGAAGTCGGACGGGCTGACGCTATACGCGCACTCCGGCTACCGTTCTTATCAGACACAGAAGGTAATGTTCGCAAACCGCCTGGCGCGTGTTGGTTATGACGACAAGTTGGTACAGCAGGCGGGCGCGTCTGATCACCAGACGGGCATGGGCGTGGACGTCATCAACAAGGCCCTGATTGGTCAGCGATTCGGGGCCAGTTTCGCCGACACGAAGGAAGGGCGCTGGCTGGCCGAACACTGCGCGGAGTATGGCTTCGTGATTCGATACCCGCTGGGCAAAGAGGATATCACCGGCATCAGCTACGAGCCATGGCATCTGAGGTACGTGGGGGTTGAGGCCGCATGGTATCTCACCGATAATGAGATAACCCTAGAAGAATTGTGGGAACAGTGGGACGCGTACCAGGCCGGGACGTTTGAGTTTGGAGGCAATGACGAGCAAGGCGTGATCCAGGACGGCGCGGTAGTCGTCGAGGACGGCGCGCTGGATGTGGGATCATAGGGGAGGAAGAACCCTTCCTCTCTTTTGCGTTGAGGCAACGAGGCGGAAAACCTCTCTGTTGCTGTAGCGACATCTACCCCTACGGAGGGCGAGAGGAAGCCCGCACTGCCACAAAGGAGGAAGCGGTGCTACCTCGCTCACTCTGTCTCAGAAGCCGAATAGAACGAACACCCGCCGATAAACTCCCTTAACAGCGACGTCGGCCCAATATCTCGCTCAACGTCGGCCGACTCTATCATATCTAGCCACAACCGCAACCGCTCCAACGTGGATTTGTGCGCCGGATCAACTCTAGCCTCAGCCAGCAGCGGCGCAGCGTACTTCTTCAGCGCCGTCAATTCGTAAGGCAGCGCTGAGTTGAACGACACGTCCGCCGTCTCCTGGTGAGGGAATATCCACCGTTCCTCGCCACGCCTGACGGACTGCCACATCTCCAGCGTGCGCTCAATGCGGGCGCCTCTGAAGTGATGATCGCGTACAATACGGCGGATAAGACGCGCGTCCGTTGTGCGCATTCGGTTGTGAGCGTCCAAGCTTAGCGCAGTCAGCGCGCTGATGTAGATACGAAAGCATACGTCCTTGGGCAGCGACGCCGACACGAGCGGGTTCAATCCATGGATGCCCTCTATCAATAGCGGTTGATCCGGTCCTAGCTGTACGGTAGGGCCGACGCGTGTCTCGCCCTTCGTGAAATCATATCGCGGCATAACGACTGCCTCGTCCTGGAGCAGACTGGAGAGCTGTTTGTTCAGCAGAGATATGTTCAGAGCGTCGATATGCTCCAAGTCGCGCGCGCCATCCGCGTCCAGCGGAATATCCTCTCGCGGTAGATAGAAATCGTCCAGCGATATCAGCAGCGGGCGTTCGCCCAGCACTCGCAACTGAATCGCCAGCCGATGCGTGAACGTGGTCTTACCCGACGACGACGGTCCGGCGATCAGTATCGCGCGCGCGCCTCGCTCAACGATCTGATCTGCTATCTCCGCGATAGTTTTTTCATGCAGGGCTTCGCTGAGCAGCACTAGGTCGCGTATAGCGCCGCCGCGCACGCATTCGTTGAGGTCGGCGGCGTAGCGTACATTCAGTATGTGCGCCCAGCGTGCTGCCTGCTCGAACGTGCGCATATACTTGGGCTGGGCGGTCCAGTTCAGCAGCGTGTCCGGATTGGACGATGGTATCTGAAGCACCATACCCGGCGCGTATGGATGTAGCGCGAACACGCGCAGCGCGCCCGCCGAGGACAGCAGCTCGCCGAACAAGTAATCCTTATACCCATCCAGTGAATATACCGGAACCGTGCCGGAACCTGTGGCGGCTGGATTACTTGCCAGCAGCCGCGCGGCCGGCGAGCGTTCTCCCTCATCGTACAACTCGCGCAGCCTTGAAACGGGCCAATCCTCGCGTACAAACGGCGCGTCCGCCTCGACGTACATGCGCATCCGGCGCTCTATTCGCGCGACGGTGAACGAATCTACCGGCTGTGACAGGCTCGCGTATATACCGTAGTGCACGCTGTGTTCTATTGACACGCGCGCGCCGGGACATTCGGCGAACGCCGCCGCGAGGAACAGAAACCTCGCCGAGCGTTCGTAAACGCGGCGGGCCTTATCGTCCCATTGGACGGCAATTGAGGCGTCAGGGTGATTAAATATTATATCGGTCACGGCTGCCTCCGAAACCTGGGATAGTATGGCTTGGTCATCCCGTCTATATTATATTAGATTGACCGCCTGTCATGCAACATTGTGTGAAGGATGTATGAAGGCGGCGGGAGGCGGTTTTTTGCGCCCCAGCACACGCAATCGCGCCACGGTCTCCAATAGTTACGGCGCCCATTGGGGCGCAATCGTTTTTTTCGCGCTCGCGGTCACGGCGTGGGCCATCTGGTCATTCTCACTGGAAAGCGGCAGCGAGTCCATCCAGCGCAGCAACGCGGTATACCGCATGGTCGAGGCAGCAGTGAACCGCTACTCTATACTGCGCCGGATACTGCGCATGGCGAATGTCACCACATCGCAGATGCATGAGCATTTCCGCAAAATTGCACATTTTGTTGAGTATGCCGCGTTCGGATTCCTTGCCCAGGCGTTTTTTGCCGCGTTGCGCAGGATGAACGGGCACTTCGCGCTGCACGGGCTGTCTATGGGGCTAGCCGTCGCCGTAGTGGATGAAATGCTGCAAACGACGCTGCGCGATCGTGGTCCCATGGTGCAGGACGTTACGTTGGATTTCGCGGGCGTGCTGTTTGGCAGCCTGATAATGTGGATATTGTTTGGATTATGGCGGCTGATCAGGCGAATAGTCGTGCGCTGACGACAAAATACGTATTACGCTCCACACCGTTAAGAACCTCCCGTCTTCGCGTGAATTTTCGCCGTTCGTCTTAGCGGAGGCGGAAATTCATCGCGAACCCGTTGAAATCCTTAACGGTACGGGCAGCAATTCCAAATTTGAGACTGCTGGCGCCTTAGGGGAACCCCCTCTGTCGCTGCGGAGAGCGGTAAGAATCCCTTCGGGATTCTGCGGATACGCGCCCGCTTCGCGCTGCGCGCCGCAACATCTCCCCCTAGGGGGGCGATGAGGGTTGTCGGTTACGTTACGAGATAGAGTATCGGAGCACA
>JAISBH010000233.1 GCA_031266295.1 Oscillospiraceae bacterium
ACAGAAGGGGTTGCTTTATCGTTCGCCGTTTTGGGATCGGTATAACGGCTAAGATTACCCCAACTCACAACCGTTCCATCATCTTTAACAAGCAGAGCTTGCTTGTGACCCGATATAATCATGTTTTTCACCCTATCCGTAAAATCTTTCCTCGTTCTGTGAACCTTGAATGTGTCGCCCATAATATCAGCCACGCCCTTTCGCAACTTCTTTCTTGCCGAAAACAAACGATTTTTTACGATACTAATCGGTAAATCCAAGAATCGGCTGATTTCAGCCATTGAGTATTCGCTGATGTAGAACAGAATCGTTATCGTCCGTTCTTTTTCTGGCAGCATCTTAACTGCATTGAAAACCTGAAATTTCAATTCTTTGCGTTCAACAATTTCCATTGGGCTTTGCTCTTGGCTGTGGATGCCAAGGACATCATTCAAAGGAGTGACCGGCAATCTCCGTTTGCGGTAAAAGTGTCCGCATTGAGAAAAGACAATTTTCCGAAACCAGGACGGGAAAGCCTCTGGCGTTTGCAATGTACTCAACTTGAAAAATGCTTGCAGGAACGAGTCCTGTGCGACATCTTCCGCGTATTGATAATCTTTCAAAATGGAATAGGCATAGCCAATCGCCATTCCCTGAAAGCTATCAACCAAGACTTCAAACGCGCTTATGTTACCATCTTGTGCTTTGATTACCAGTTCATTGTTGAATTTCATGTCTGCCTTTTACCTCCTCGCTATAGGTTTCTGACTATAAAGAGCCGTGTTAATCGAGAGAAGTTTAATGTTAGCCGAAATATTTTTCGAGAACAACGATAGCCGTTACCGCCATATAAAACAAACAAATCCGAACCCGTCGCTGATTGGCATGAGTTCGAGTTTTTATATTATATCACGCTATACCGCCTATGAACAGTGCAAAAGCAGAGATTCGCGGAAATCAACTTTCACAATACGCCGACAAGCGAGGCAAGAGGGAACAATCGAAGAGGCAGGAAAACATGATACGGAAGAGAAGACATTTGTCGGCGTGAGCCGACCTGAAGAGTTTAACGACGTTCAACGAGATTTTACGCGCCATGTTCAGGTTTTACGGTTCGTTTCTATCTTGGGAGCGACAGGAAACCTCGTTGAAATGAACGTCGAGCAGCCAAAGCATCGTTTCTACCGACCACTCCAACTGATCGCATCACAGCAACTCGTCGACGGCCCCCTTCGGCTTGAAATGTAGTAACGCCATTCATCGGAAGAACCTTTTTGTCGTATACATGTGAATGTATAGCACCTACGCATACTAAACCTGCCTATCCGCTTTCTGCCCAAACGTAATACTTAACTCAGCCAATTGTGGGCTGACTCTATGCAGAGACGACTTGTAACGCTCCATTTTAGCTGTGAAACGAATCGTTTTACCATCCATGGAAATTATATCCGCCTGTCCGAAAACAAATCACGAACCCATTTCGATGAAAAACTTGTTGAACAACTCTGGTTTTATAATCTTCAATAATTTCGTTAGCCAATAGAAGCATGGAATCTTCTCAGCTCCGTAATGTCTGGCAAAAAAAAGTTGCGACCGACTCGCTCAACGCCCATTGGCGTATCTGGCAGACGTTGCGCAACCCACACATTGAACCCAATATCACGATCGCCAGCGCCTCCCCAACGCTGTACGTGTACCCATGGTATGCCATCGTCGCCTCAACCTTGGATAACCGCTCCACCTGTCCCGCGTTCATGTCGTTTCCCTCGCTTGTTTTGCTCGTTGTCATGCGCATATTATGGCTCTTTTCTGGCTCTTTTCCCTTGCGGCGAAAAGTTGATTTCTGTGGAAAAACCCAAGCGGCGTTTAAATGGAGAATATACAAAAAATAGGGAATTAACCGCCATCCGTCATCATCTATCCCACTTGCAAAACGCCGTTGGTTATGGTACGCTCATCGCGGTCAAGCGTTTATTCATTATGCACATTAACAGAAACGAGGCTGAACCATGAAGCTCGGCATTAGTTCATATTGCCTCGACTCCCTGATCCGCAGGGGCGAGATGACATTACAGTCCACGATCGATTGGGCCGCACGCCAAGGCGCGGAGTGCATGGAGTTGGTACCGTTCGCTTTCACGTTTGAGACTGTGGACGGGGAGATTGATTGCGACGCGATAAAAAACGCGAGGCGCTGGGCCGCCGACGCTGGGATTGAGCTGATTAACTACTCCGTACTTGCCGACTTGTGTAAGGAGGAGCCAGCTGATCTGACAAACGAGATTGCCCGCGTAAAGAGGCATATCGATATCGCCGCTGAACTGGGACTGCCGCGAATGCGCCACGATATCAGCGCGTTCCGACGCCCGCGCGGACTGAACGGAGCCGCCGAGTTCGACCGATTGCTGCCGCAGATGGCGGACGCGGCGGGCGAACTGTCCGATTACGCGTTGCCTCGCGGCGTAATGACGCTGGTCGAGAATCATGGCTTCTTCGTCAACGGCTGCGACCGTACCGAACGGTTGATCCGCGCCGTCGGTCGGTCCAACTTTGCGCTGCTCTTGGATACAGGCAACATCGCGTGTGTGGATGAGATACCCGAGGTGGGCGCGCTGCGGCTGGCCTCGTTCGCACGGATGATCCACCTGAAAGATTTCTACATCCGCCGCACCGATCCTGGCGACGCGCATGACTTCGACTGTGCGGGCAGCTGGTTCCAAACGCAGGCGGGACGCTACCTGCGCGGATCTATACTGGGACAAGGCGACCTGGACGTCCCGGAGATGCTGCGTGCGGTCAAGACTGCCGGATATGACGGGCCTGTCGCCATAGAGTTCGAGGGGCTGGAAGAGCCCAGATACGCCACTAAGGTTTCTTTGGACAACGCGCGGAGGTTTTGGGATATATGAGTTTTACCGATCCCGCATTGATCAGGAATTTCTGCATCATCGCGCATATCGACCACGGCAAGTCCACGCTAGCCGATAGGTTGCTTGAACGCACAGGTGTGTTCGCTCAGCGTGAGATGGTCGAGCAGATACTCGACAGCATGGATCTCGAGCGTGAGCGCGGCATCACCATCAAGTCCAAGCCCGTGCGTATGCCCTACACCGCGCGCGACGGGATCACGTACACCCTGAACCTGATAGACACCCCCGGTCACGTCGATTTCACGTATGAAGTCAGCCGTGCGTTGGCCGCGTGCGAGGGCGCGATACTCGTCGTCGACGCGACGCAAGGCGTGGAGGCGCAGACCCTCGCCAATGCCTACCTAGCGCTGGAGCACAACCTAACGATACTGCCCGTCATCAACAAGATTGATCTGCCCTCCGCCGCGCCGGAGCACGCCCGCGAGCAGATCGAGGAGATGCTGGGACTCCCCGCCGAGGACGCGCCGCTGATCAGCGCGAAGCAGGGTATCGGTATCGACGAAGTGCTGGAGATGGTCGTGCGCGAGGTTCCGCCGCCGAAGGGCGATTTGAATAAACCCGCGCGCGCACTGATATTCGACAGCTTCTATGATAACTACAAGGGCGCGATATGTTCCGTGCGCGTGGTCGAGGGTTCGTTTGCTCAGGGGCAGCGCATCCGCATGATGGCCGGAGGTGTTGAGTTCGACCTTGTCGAGGCGGGTGTGTTCCATCCGGGATACCTGCCTGCGGAGGCGCTTTCAGCGGGCGAGGTTGGGTACCTGGCTGCGTCCATCAAGGATATCCGCGACACCCGCGTAGGCGATACCGTCACCGACGCCTCTAACCCGGCTGCCGAACCGTTGCCTGGTTACCGTCAGGCGCGGTCGATGGTATTCTGCGGCATCTATCCCGCAGACGGCGCGCGTTACGCCGACCTGCGCGAGGCACTGGAGAAACTGCGCCTGAACGACGCCGCGCTGATGTTTGAGCCGGAGACCTCCGCCGCGCTGGGCGTGGGCTTCCGGTGCGGGTTCCTGGGCTTGCTTCATATGGAGGTAATACAGGAGCGGCTGGAGCGGGAGTTCGATCTCGATCTGATCACGACCGCGCCCAGCGTCGTTTATGAGATATACAAGACCGACGGCACAATGCTGACCATCGACAACCCGACTAATCTGCCCTCCGTCACAGAGATAGCCGAGATGCGCGAGCCGATCGTCCGCGCGACCATATATACGCCGCAGGATTCGCTTGGCGCGCTGATGGAACTGAGCCAGACCAAGCGCGGCGTATACATAGAGCTGAAGTACGAAGGCGACCGTGCGCTGCTGGTGTACGATCTGCCGCTTAACGAGATACTGTTCGACTTCTTCGACCAGGTGAAGTCCCGCTCAAGGGGCTACGCATCGTTCGATTATGAGTTGGCGGGATACCAGAAGAGCGATCTGGTTAAACTGGATATACTGCTGAACGGCGAACCGTGCGACGCGTTGTCGATTATCGTGCATCGGGACAAAGCCTACGCGCGCGGCCGCTCAATCGCGGAGAAGCTGGTTGACGTGATACCCAGGGCGCAGTTTGAGATACCGATTCAAGCGGCGATCGGCGGAAAGATAATCGCGCGGGAGACGGTAAAAGCCGTGCGAAAAGACGTGCTGGCCAAGTGCTACGGCGGCGACATCACGCGAAAAAAGAAACTGCTTGAGAAACAGAAGGAGGGCAAGAAGCGTATGCGCCAAGTGGGATCGGTCACGGTGCCCAGCGACGCGTTCCTGGCCGTGCTGAAGATGGATTAAACCTACTTATATTCCACTACTCAATTACTACTGGAGGTTTGCAATTGTCCCAACCCATGACACTAGATCGCATCCGGAAGGACCCCAGTCTGCGAACGCTGATCGACGCCGCGAACCAGCATCTGGCCGCACAGGGGTTCACCGACCACGGCCCGCGTCACGCGAGATTCGTCAGCCACTTCGCCAAGGAGATACTGTGCTGTTTGGGATATCCAGAGCGCGAGGTGGAACTGGCCGCCATCGCGGGCTATGTCCACGACATCGGTAACAGCATCAGCCGTGTCAACCATGGCGTCAGCGGGGCGTGCATGTTGTTTCCGCTGCTGCTGCAGATGGATATGCCTATGACCGACGTGCTTGTTATCGTCACCGCCGTCGGCAATCATGACGAGGATATCGGAGTTATCACATCCCCGATAACGGCGGCGCTGGTCATCGCGGACAAGGCCGACGCCAGCCGCAGCCGAGTCCGCAACGGCACGCCAGAGCCGGGCGACATCCATGACCGCGTCAACTTCGCCATCGAGCATAACCGCCTGACCGTGGATTCTGAACGCCGAGTAATCCAGCATCAGCTGGAGATGGATTCGTCAAGCTCAATCATGGAGTACCTGACGATATACATGCAGCGCATCGCGATGTGTGAAAGGGCCGCGAGATTCCTGGGCTGCACGTTCGATCTGTCGATCAACAGCCACGCGATTAACGGATAGTTGCACCTTATACTCAACAAAATCCTCCCTTCATTCGTCATATAAGATGATAGCGGGAGGCGGATTGTTTTATGCGCAGCAAGAGGAAACGAGGCATATCGTTCGGCACATGGATCATGCTGACGGTCACGGCG
>JAISBH010000046.1 GCA_031266295.1 Oscillospiraceae bacterium
CATTATGCTGGGTATGTCGATATGCCATATACGATGTAGTACGCTCGCGCCGTCTATGGTCGCGGCTTCATATAGTTCGGGATTCACACCCGCTAGCGCGGCGATGTATATCACCGCGCCATAGCCCGTTTCCTGCCATACTCCCGACCATACGTATATGTGCCGGAATGCGCCCGGCCTGGCCATCAGATTGATGGGCTGCATTCCTAGCATCTCGCGGACATTGTTCAGCATACCGCCTCTCACTGCGAGAAGCTGCATAACGATTGTCACCAGTATGACGCTGGATATGAAATACGGCGCGTAAGTCACCGTCTGCGCGGTCTTGCCGAGAACGCGACCTCGGCACGCGTTGATCGACAGCGCGAGGATTATCTGGCATGGCAAACCAACCAGCAATGAGTAAACGCCGATCGCAAGTGTATTCCCCAGCAATCGTGGGAACTCAAACGAATTGATAAAGGTGCGGAAATATTTCATTCCCACCCACCTGCTGCCCCACACGCCCAACCCGATGTTGTAATCTCTGAACGCTATCTGCAGCCCGAACATGGGCGCGTACTTGAATGCCGCGAGGAAGACCAGCGGTATCAATAGGAATATATACAACTGCCAATGCCGCCTGACGCGGGACCGCGTTGATTGGGTATGCTTGGGAAGGATTGGCCTGCGCGCCGCGTTGACGCCGGCCGCCGATAGCGTCTGTGCCATGCTATACCTCCTGCATAGGTCAGAGTGCGTGACGCCTAACCGGCAGTCTTGCCGCCTGCCGTCATGTTTTATAGATATACTATACAGCTTTATTTGTATAAGCCGCAAGGAACACTTTGTGGTAATCTGTGCTATATGCTGTTGGATGATGAGAATCACTGTATAGTTCGGCGTTCTCTTTCAGAAGACCCAATGCGTTGTATGTTTTTCCCACGGATTGTATCAAGAAAACGGCGAGAGATCAACCCGAAGCATACATTAGGCGTGAAATGCGAGAGGCGGCTTGTTCACATCGCGTAACTGCGGTATAATATACACAGGAAGGAGACGCTGCTGATGGACGCCGCCGCACGCAATCGTTTTCATAATCGACTTTATAAATACAAGTCGTTCGGTGATTTTATACAGCATTTGCGCTTACAGCGCAGGTTCTTGATATCATACCTGATCGTGCTGATTGCGCCGTTGACTGCAGCGATGCTGCTGTATCCCAGCGCGGCGCGCATTGTCGAGCGCAAAGAACTGGAAGTGCGCACCCTGCTCGTGCAAGACGCCATGACCACGATGGATCAATCGATGCGTAACATTGATAACACGCTGGTAGATATCTCCAGGGACGTTGTGCTGAACCGACTGCTACAGCAATCGCAGCCGGGGTATGGTTCGGCGCAGACGGCACTGGTGTATGATGTGCATATCGCTCTGTCCAGCAAGCTGAGCTACGCGAAACTGCCCGCAGACGTCATCATATACATGACGAAACCGGATCTGGCGCTGGACGGCGTCTCCGTCATATACGGCAGGGAGCGTTATTACGATTTGGCCGTATCCTATGATGGGATGGGCTATACAGCGTTTGAGGAATCAATCCTATCGCAATACCATTACCGCCGCGCGGTGGGACCATTAACCATCGTCCGAAAAAAGAGCAGCGTGAACCAGAGCCATGCGACGCGCGAGGAAGGGTTCCTTTATCTGCAGACCCTGCCCGTAGTCGGCGGCCTGAAGAACAATATGGGCACAGCCATTGTGCATATCGGTACTACAATGCTACAGACACTATCCCGTGCGTCGGGCGACGGTGCTGGTTCGGTATTCATCGCGGACGCTGAACTAAATATACTGACTGTCGCCGACGGGATGTATACAAGGAATCAACTCGAATCGCTGGGCCTGACGGGAACCAGCGGCAGTCTGCACGACATTGTCGACGGCAAGCGTGTGTTGATCACTTATACACGCAGCGCCTACAACGATTGGTACTATATATCGATATCGCCGTTGAGTGAGATCCTGAAGTCGCTTGCGAATTTGCGTGTAATCCTGGTGGCCAGTCTCGCCGGGATACTGGCGCTCGGCGTAACGCTGTCTCTGTATCTAAGTCGCAGCAGTGCGCGTCCATACGAGGAAGCGCTGTCGAGGCTGGTGGTCGCGACCCGCGGCGGCGCTACGTCCGGCGACTTGAATGACGCCGTGAGCGGGCTGCTGTCAGACCAGGAAGAGATGCGCAAGTCGCTTGAGCGGGCAAGGTTGGCCAGTCGTGAGAATTTCCTTGAGGAGCTGCTGCGCGGCGAGCTTAACGACGACGGCGCGATCCTGGAAAAGGCGTCGTTGCTGGGTATCAACCTGCAAGGCGCGTCATACAGCGTCGCGGTGTTGACGCTGCCGAATGAGCCTGGATGCCTGCCGCCTGATGTCATGATCATGATCGGGGAATGCGTATCGCGCGGCATACGTTCGGCGCGAGCGTACGCCCACACGCTTACCCGCCAGAGGCTTGGAATTGTGCTGTGCTTCAATGAAGCGAGCGAAATGCATTCTCACGATACGGCGGCGGATATCACCAGCATCATAAAGGGTTTTGAGCGGCAAGCATCCTCTGAATTGGCCGGAGGCATACGATGCTATGTCGGCGGTTTAGTGGCGCGGCCGAGTTTCCTGTGTATATCCTACAGCGAGGCGGAGGCGGCGATGATGGCGGACGTCGCGGCGCCTAACGGCAAAGTGTCGAATAGTGCGCGACCGCTGACTCATTATCGGGAAGTCGCGCGCAAGGGCAGAAGTTTCGTATATCCTAATGAGATCGAGACAAAGATGATGCTGCTGTGCACAGGCGGCGATAAGGCACGACTCCATGAAACGCTCGACTATCTCTATGAAGAGAATTTCGTCAAGCGCAGCCTTGATCGTCAGATGGCATACGCGCTCTTCGCCGATATGTACGCCACGCTGATCCAGGTCGCGGGAACGTTAAATCTATCGTGGATGCCGCAGAGTTTTTTCAGTATGCGCATGGCCACTTTGAGCGTCTCCGTAGAGTTCGAGAGGGTTCGCGCGTGTTATGATCGGCTGGCGGACCTGTACGCCGAGCGCAGGGCGAGCGAGTCGTCGGGTGAAGGTATGGACGCGTCGGATGCCGCGTGGCAAATGGAGCAGTATATACGTGAGCATTTTGCCCGCAGCGACATGAGTGTAGCCGTGATGGCGAACCGTTTCAATGTATCCGAAACATATTTTTCAGAGTATTTTAAGCGCAGCATAGGGCAGACATTTAGTGCGTTCCTTGAAACGACGCGTATTAACAGCGCGTGCCAGCTGCTGAAGCAAACGGATCGTTCCGTGGAGGCGATAGCGTCCGATACGGGGTACACGAATGCGTTGTCGTTCAGGCGCGCGTTTAAAAAGGTTACAGGGGTATCGCCAAGGGATTATCGGCGAGGTGTTTGCGCCATTTAACTTCTTCCCCATATTGCAGCAATTCCAAATTTGAAATTGCTGGCAACTTCGGGGGAACCCCCTCTGTCGCTGCGGCGACATCTCCCCCTAGGGGGGCGATGTTGGAGGTGGGACGGGTTGCGTTACGAGATAGACTCTAAAGCACAACAGGTTGGTCGAAACCGATGGAATGTGTGTCACGATGGTCCAGGCGAAGCCTGGTCAGGTTTCGAAAGGGCGGATAGCCCTTCGCAGGGTCCGGGACAGAGTCCCGAAACTCCCGTTTCACCCCCCATCGGGGGGGAAGGGGGGCGTTCCCCAATGCATCGTGTCAGTTACCAGCGGTAGAATCGAAGCCCTTACTCCCGCGCCCCGCCAGCGATAATGCTATAAGGTAATAGTCATCTTGCATCATAGTGGCGGGGCGCTACAAACTTAAAAGCGCATTCGGTTCGCAAACCGAACAGCGTCCCGCCGCAGCGACTAGTGCAGCATCCCAGGCACATTTGTGGAATTCCAAATTTGGAATCGCTGCCCCATATCGCTGGAGCCTCTGTGCCGCCGCAGAAACGCAGGGGATCCCGGCGGCATATGGAGCGAGGTTTGACAACCCCGCCCGCATCTGCTACCATTCGCAGTATGAGAGCATTATCAGAGCGTACCGCCGGGTTCACTGATTCCGTGATCCGGCGTATGACGCGCATATCACTGCAACACAACGCTGTAAATCTCTCCCAAGGATTCCCGGACGACAACCCGCCGCAACTGGTTCTGGACAGGCTCGCGGAAGCGTCTAGTCTGCCACACCAGTACGCCATCACATGGGGCGCGGCGAACTTCCGTCAAGCGCTGGCCGAGAAACAGCGGAGGTTCATGGGTTTCATAATTGATCCGGAGACGGAGATTGTCGTCACGTGCGGCGCGACGGAAGCGATGATGGCCGCCATGATGACCGTGTGCGATCCGGGGGACAAGGTGATCGTATTCTCGCCGTTCTATGAGAATTACGGCGCGGACGCCATACTCTCCGGAGCGCAGCCTATATATGTGCCGCTGAACCCGCCGGCGTTCAGCTTCGACGCGAGCGTGTTGGAGGACGCGTTCCGCCAGCGTCCGAAGGCGCTGATACTATGCAACCCATCCAACCCGAGCGGCAAGGTGTTCACACAGGGGGAGTTGGAGTTTATCGCGGACTTGGCCAAGCGATACGACGCGTATGTTATAACGGATGAAGTATATGAACACATAGTATACGCGCCGCATAAGCACGTGTATATGGCTTCGCTGCCAGGTATGCGCGAGCGCACGATATGCTGTTCGTCGCTGTCAAAGACATATTCGATGACGGGGTGGCGGCTGGGTTATGTGATTGCGCCGCCGACGATTATCGACGTCGTGCGCAAGGTGCACGATTTCCTGACCGTAGGCGCGGCCGCGCCGCTGCAAGAGGCTGCCGTACCGGCGCTTAGGCTTCCGGACGCATATTACGTGAAGCTTCTGGCGCAATACACACGCAAGCGGGATAGACTGTTGAACGGGCTGGACACACTGGGGTTGCGGCATACGGATCCGCAGGGCGCGTACTACGTGCTGCTGGACATATCGGAGTTCAAGTATGACAGCGACATAGTGTTTTGCGAAGAGCTGGCGGAGCGAGTTGGCGTCGGCGCGGTGCCTGGTTCCAGCTTCTTCCGCGAGGACGTGAATCATTTGGTGCGTCTGCATTTCGCGAGGGATATGGATATACTCGACGCGGCGCTGAACCGTCTGGGGGATTTGCGGAGGATTATGGGGCGACGATAAGGGGCTTTCCCTCCGCCTCTGTAACGATAGGGGAGGGTTCGCCAATCCCCAAACCTACGCCCTGAAACAACCAGCCATCGTCGGGCCTGCGTTTGATAATGATGTCGTAGGCTTCCTTCATGTTGATCCGTCGCACGGTATCGCTGTGCGCGTCCGTCGCTAGGAAATTGATCGACCCGTCCGTCAGCAGTTTGTCCAGGTAACGAGCGGCAAAAAAACCGGGTTTCTTCACAAACGAGCCGCAGTTAACCTGCAGCTTTGCGCCAGTCGCCTTGATTTCTGCTATACGATCATACTTCTTATACAAACATTCATATCGCTCAATATGCGCCAGCACCGCTGTGTAACCTATATACGCCAGCCGTCTGATAGCCGTCAATATCGTGTCATACTTGACGCCCGGATAGAATTCAATCAGCGTATGACGCGATCCCGCAAGGCTCGGTATCCTGTTTCCCTCCAGAAGGCGCTCGGTCACGCTGTCGGCGTACATGATCTCCGCCCCCGGGTAGAGCGTGACTCCCAGCCCCAATTGCCGGCTCAGCAGGTTAGCCTTCTCAAGGGTTTCCATATACTTGGCCAGTGGAAACTCCTTCCGCGCCGGGTCAGCATGGGTGGTGGCGATTATGCAGCCGATGTCATCCTCTTTTGCCTGGCGAAGCATCGCTTCCGTCATGTCCCAATCCCTTGAACCGTCGTCAAGCCCCGGCAGCAGGTGGGAGTGAATGTCAATGAACGCCATGCCCGTCACTCATTCGCGGCAGATTTCTTCTCGTAATATCCGCTGCTGTAGTGGCTATAGTATGTCCGATAGTAGTGCTTTTTCGCGCTGTGGGTGTCGAACGTGACCTTATTCAACACAACGCCCAGGATGGGGCAGCCGGTTTTCGCGATCTGGTTCTTGGCCTCAAGCAGCTCGCGCCGCGCGATTGTATTGTTAGTTACGACAAAAACAGTGCCGTCGACATACTTCGCGATCTCGGCGGAGTCGATAATCAAACCGATCGGCGGCGAATCGATCAACACTATATCGAAGTTCCGCTCCAGGTACTGTATCAGCTGCGGCAGCCGCGGCGTGTTCAGCAGCGCCAGGGTGTTGGCGACTTCATGGCCGTGGAATATCATGTGCGCGTTCGAGATGTTGGTCTGATACAGCACATCCTCGCATTCGCATTGACTGGCAAGGTACTGCGCTAGGCCCATAGGCTTGTGCGCGGTGCGGATGCCGTACCGGCTGATCAGCATCGACCGACGCATATCGGCGTCGATCATTACTACCGACTTGCCCAGCCCGGCCAGCGCGCGCATAAGGTTCAGCGTGAGGAACGACTTACCCTCGCCCGCTCGGCAGCTGGTCATCATTACGCTCTTTACGTTGAAGCCGGAGAACGAGAGATTGGTGCAGAGTGTATTTAGCGCCTCCGTGCATGGATAATCCATCTTCGGCAGTTCCGTTATATCAGCGAGTTTCATGCCACGCCTGCCTTTCCGCCCTTAGAATCCTTGGCCCTATCGATGCTTACGGTCTTCGCCTTGTGCGACATATAGTAGGGGTGATGCGTATGGGTGGCGCCCAGCATGGGCATTACCGCCAGGGTGGGCAGCCCAATATACTTGGCCAGATCATCCGACGACTTGAGTTTGTCGTCCATCACGAACAGCAGGAATATCACGCCGATGGCCAGGAATGCTCCGACGACAGCGCCCACCAGCGTGTTGCGCGTCTTGTTGGGGCTGATCGGTATCAGCGATTGCTGCGCCTCCGACAACACCGTCGGTTCTTCCGACTTGAATCGTTCCTTGACCGTCTGCCGGACGATCTCGGAGAACGAGTTAGCGATGTTCATCGCCTCAATCGGATCCTCCGAACGCGCGGCAATGTAGAGTATGCGTGTGTTCGCGGGGTTGGAGAGCGTGATCCTCTCGCCCAGCTCGTCCACCGTATAGGGTAGACCCAGGCGCAGGATAACCTCCTCGTTAACCTCGCGCACCTTGAACAGCTCTTGGTAGTCGTTCGTTAGCTGCGAACCGATCTGCAGGTCCTGCAGATTCAGCGCGGAATCCTTCGTGATGACATATATCTTCGCGGTGGATTCGTAAATGGGGTGCGCGATAAAGAAACTGTAGATGCCCACCAACACCGCCGCCGCCACAGCCGCGCCGACAATGTACCAAATGTTCTCCATCAAGCGATAGAACAGCTCCAGCAGGTCTATCTCCGATTCCGCATCCTGGTTAACGGCGTCATGCAAGGCAACCGCCTGCTGCAGTTCAGTCTCCGCCAGACCACCCTTGTTCTCTCGCATAATTACCTCTACCTAAATATTAATTAACGCTATCCAGCGCCTCTTCAGCAAACGTATTAAGCGCCCATTCCGTCAGCGCCTGCTCGTCCGGCCAGAATTCAACATAGCCGTCCGCGTCCACCTGATGAACGCCAGGCAGCGTGTCCATCGGACCCGCTTCGTAGTCCATCGCCTTGTAAGCCTCGTTGACCATGCGCCCGCGCGACATATTGGATACCATGCTGCCCTGGAGCGTGTCGAACAGCCTGTCGATCCAGTTGACGTCGGCGTGTATCTTCTCTGCGATGTTATCGGCCAGCGAGTTCAGGTACACGCGCTGACGCTTCATGCGCGCCTCGTTCGAGCCGTCGCCGATCGTCAAGCGCTGACGCACGAACCAGGCGGTTTGCTCCCCGTGCAGCGTCACTGTAGCGCCGGGCACGAACGCGGCGTCAAACTGACTGAGGTCGTCCTCCAGCGTGACCGTTATGCCGCCGACTGTGTCGTTGAGCAGGGGAATGCCGTCAAGGTTCATCGCGATATAGAAATTGATGTCGATGCCCATCAGCCAGCGACTGATGGCGTCTACCGTAAGCTCCGCGCTCTGCTCCTGGCCGTCGCCAAAGCCATGCGACAGGCTGAGGCGCTCTATGCGTGTGCCGGATACGTTGCCGAACACGCCCAGCGTGGTGATCTCCGCCATTGTGTCGCGGTCGATCATCAGCCTTGTGATCTTCTTTTCGTTGGGATCCAGTACGAACAGCATCAGGAAGTCAGCTTGACCGCCGCTGCGGAAGCTTGGAAATGAACTGCTGTCCGCAGCGCCTGTTGCCGCCGCCGTTTTATCAATGCCCATAAACAATATAGTCGTCAGATCATTTTTATAAATATATTCTTTATCACCATAGGTGAAATGGCGCGCAAACGAATTCACCGACGTATAACCCTTCATCTCGGCCGCCGGATAAGAGCGCACCTCAAGATTTCGGGCATACTGGTATACAAGCACCAGTGCGGCGACGATAAAAACAAAACAGGCGGCCGCTATTGCCATGTTCTGGGCGACGCTCTTCTTGCCGAAGCGCTTATTCTTCATATATCATCATCCAGAAACCACGGCGGCCGCTGTTAGGCAGCCGCCGTGACCGTGTCATTCAGCTATTTCCTGGTTACAAATCAGCTCAGGATTACGAGGGTGCCCGTCTGGCCGATGCCCAGAACCCAAATGTTTTGCGGAATGTAAACCTTAACCAGCGTCGCGGTCGGGATGCCCGGATGGGCGATTACGCTAGCCGTTACCGGATACCAGGCAATGGAGACGCCGCTGCCGATGCCGAATACGGCGGCGATTGGCTGATTGACCTTATATACGGTCGGGAACGACCATACGCTGCTGCCGCTGCTCCACGCGCCCAGGGTGCCGAAGCTGGCTATTTCGTCAATCTTCGAGATGCCGGGGGCGACTCTCTTGATAGCGGTCTGCACGGAGGCTGGGAAATAAGCGATGGTCGGAGTAGCGGCGAGCGCTACCTTAATCTCCACCGCGACTGGTATCGACGGAATTACGGTGCTGGTGCCTTCCGGCGCTGTCGACGGTTCTTCGTCGAGGCTCTTGCTCTCAGCGGCGAAAGCCACCGAACCCATCATCAGTACGAGCGCCATCAGCAGGGATGCGATCTTAATGCGTTTGTTCATAGCTCCTCCTTCATATGGGCACATCCATGCCCAGTGTCTTTGTTTTCCGCAACCGTTTGCGAAACCTGTGCTCATGGGGTAATTGGGACACATTCCTTGAGGCTTTGTGGACTCCACCTCCCTGCCATCCGCGCCGCGCGGATGGATCGTATCCCAGGCTTATATAAAATAGTTGCATCTGGCGCCCTCGAGGTTTGAGAACACCGCGCCATAATGCGCCTATCGCCTGGCAGCGGTTTGTTACAACGTCGCAAAGCGCCCGGCAATGGACAAATACGGAAGCGCCCTTCCCGTTTGCCGTTCATGGGCACCCTTGCAATGGGAAAATTATAACACAAACTGGAAAGCTTGTCAATGGTTTCGGGAGTGCTAATAGGGCGTCTAACTGGAAATTTATGGACAGCGTTATTTTCGCTGAGCTAAATCGAGTTGATGTAAGTTAGGCGGCGATGGTAGTTTCGCCGCCTCCGCCGAAGCGACAGCGTGGAGATTTCAGGGCAGTGCAAGGATTATTTTGCAAAAAAAGCGGCATGAGAAAGTGATTGTTGTATCATTAGCCTAGCATATTCATGCGTGTTTGACAACTCTTTACAAAAACATTATCGACGTCGAGCGCGCTTCCAATTGTCGAATTATTGTGATATAATGTATCGGTTAACCATGTACGCGAGAAGGGGGTGATCCGGCGAATGTCAAAATTTGCGTCGTCACGCCAAACCACCCGGCTGGCCGTTGGCGGACTGCTGACGGCGATGGTATTTTTATTCACCTATTTCATAAAGATACCTGCGCCCCCCAGCGGCTATATCCATCTGGGCGATGGTATAATCTTCCTGGCTGGGGAGATAATAGGGCCATTCGCGGCGGTGTGCGCGGGACTGGGCAGCGCGCTGGCTGACGTCGCGGGCGGTTACGCGATGTATGCCATGCCCACGCTGGCGATTAAGGCCGCTATGGGCGCGATTGCCGGGCTGATGCTCAAGGGTGCGGCGGATCGCGGGATGACGCTGAGGCGAGCGGCGGCTCTTGTTCTTTCGGAGGCGGTGATGGTCGGCGGGTACGCGCTGGCCGAATCGTTGATGTTCGGCGGTGCGTCCGCTGCCGCTGCGGTACCGATGAACCTGATCCAGGGCACGGCGGGCATAGTAATTGGCATACCGCTGTGCGCGCTGGGAGAGCGGCTGCGGCCGAGGCTCATGATCTGAAAGGATCTAGAATATAATAGTTAGGTTAAATATATTTGGGAGGCTATATGCAGAGTAACAACACCCAAGAATTGTACGCTGAGATAGAACGCATCAAGCAGGCCATACTCGGTAAACTGCAGCGCCATCATGGCGCGACGCTCAAGGACGCCACGCCGTTCCAGTTGTACCGATCGATCGTGTCCACCGTGCGCGACCAGATCATGGCGCAGTTGGCCGACTCCCGTGCGCGTCAGAAGGATCGACACAGTCGCAAGTTGTACTATCTCTCGGTGGAGTTTCTGCTGGGCCGATCACTGCACGCCAACATATTGAACCTGCTGGCGACGGGCGCTTATCAGGCCGTGCTGACCGAGCTGGGCATTCGCATGGAGGATATGCTCCGCGAGGAATCGGAGCCAGGCTTGGGCAACGGCGGTTTGGGACGGCTGGCCGCGTGTTTCATGGATTCGCTCGCGACGCTTCGCCTGCCCGCGATGGGCTGTACGATTCGCTACGAATATGGGCTGTTCAGGCAGAGGATCATAGACGGTCAGCAGGTTGAACTGCCCGATAACTGGCTGGAGTTCGGCAACGCGTGGGAGATGCCCGCCCTTGAGGACAGCGTCGAGGTGCACTTCGGCGGACGTCTTGAGGAGGAATGGACCGACGGCAAGCTTACGCTGAATCATGTCGAATACAAGACCGTTATGGCTGTGCCGTACGACATGCCGATTACCGGATACAGCACGGACATGGTGAACACCTTGCGGATGTGGCGGGCTCGCGCGCCCAAGTCCAGCGAGCAGCCTCGGTTCAGCCCGGAGCTGTACGCGCTCGCAGTTGAGGAGCGCGAGCTGGCCGAGACCATCTCCGGCGTATTGTATCCGGAGGATAATAATTATGAAGGCAAGCTACTTCGATTGAAGCAGCAATACTTCCTTACGTCCGCGATGCTGCAATACATACTCGCGGACTTCAAGCGTACGTACGGCGAGGATCTGTATGACCTGCCCGAGAAGGTGGTCATTCATATAAATGACACGCACCCCGCGATGGCGATACCCGAATTGATGCGCCTGCTGATGGATCAGGAAGGCTACGGATGGGACGAGGCGCAGGCTATCGTACTGCGTACGGTCGCGTACACGAATCACACCATCATGGCCGAGGCGCTGGAGAAGTGGCCCGATGAGATGGTGCGCATCCAGCTGCCGCGCGTCTATCAGATATTGGAGGAGATCAACCGCCGATTCTGTGATCGGTTGTGGAACCTCTATCCCGGCCAGTGGGATCGCATAGCGAAGCTTGCGATAATCGCGTATAACCAGGTGCACATGGCCAACCTGGCGGTGTGGGGCAGCTTCTCGGTGAACGGCGTGTCCCAGCTGCACGGCGAGATACTCAAGCGCGACACGTTCCATGATTTCTACAGGATCATGCCGGAGAAGTTCTGCGCTATCACGAACGGCATCACCCATCGCCGCTGGCTGATGCTGGCGAATCCATTATTGACCACTCTGGTTGAGGACGCGATCGGCGACGGCTGGCGCGAGGAGCCGGAACGCCTGATCGAGCTGAAGAGGTTTAAGGATGACGCGGCATTCGTTGATAAGTACAGCCAGGTCAAGCGAAAGAACAAGGAGCGCCTGGCCCGGTGGTTTGAACGCGAGCAGGGCGTTATCATAAAACCCGACTTCCTGTTCGACGTGCAGGCGAAGAGATTGCATGAGTATAAGCGTCAGCTGCTGAACGCGCTGCATATCACGGTGCTGTACAACCGGATAGTGGACGATCCTGAATATGAGATCACGCCGCGCTGCTTCATATTCAGCGCGAAGGCCGCGCCCAGCTACCGCCGCGCTAAGCAGATAATCCGCCTGATCAACGCCATAGGCGCGATGATCGAGAAGCATCCTCGCGCTCGCTCGATGCTGCAGGTGGTATTCCTTGAAAACTACAGCGTGTCGGCGGCGGAGATACTGATCCCGGCGACTGAACTGTCAGAACAGATCTCCACGGCGACGAAGGAGGCCTCCGGTACGGGAAACATGAAGTTTATGATGAACGGCGCGCTGACGATCGGCACGATGGACGGCGCGAACGTGGAAATGCACGACCGCGTCGGTTCCGAGAATATATACATATTCGGTGCGCGCGCTCAGGAGGTCGAACAGATCTACGCCACCCAGTCGTATCAGTCGATCAATATTTTCGAACGCAACCAGGAGATACGCAAGGCGCTGAACCAGCTGCTCGACCGGACAGTGCTGCCGGAGCAGGGCGCGTTCCAGGATATATACCACTCGCTGTTGTTCGGCGATTACGGCGGGATGCCCGATCCGTTTTTGGTGCTGAAGGATTTCGGCTCGTACTCGATGGCCCAGCAGCGCGTCGGCAGCGACTATAAGAATCAGAAGGCGTGGAATAAGCGCGCGATCGTGAATACCGCGATGTCCGGCTGGTTCTCCAGCGACCGCGCGATTCATGAATACAATCAATTGATTTGGAAACTGGATCCCGTGGACTTCGAGGATTGACGATGCGGCCGATTCACAACAGCCGCGACATATTCTATCGCGATCCGGTCGGCGCGGTCCCCGTCGGCGCGACTGTGCGCTTGAGGCTGTGCGTCGAGAACGGCGAGCAGCCCGACGCCGCCCTCATCCGAGCGTGGTGCGGTCGCGAGACGTGGATCGAGATGGCGCTGCTCGGGTTTGTCAACAACGGTTATTTGTATGAGGTTGTGCTAGACGTTCCAGATGAACCGGGGCTGGTTTGGTATGACTTCCGGGTGCGCGCCGGCGACGGGGAAGTCGCTTACGGCAACGCGCCTGATAAGCTGGGCGGCGAGGGTTCCGTATGGGCGGAACTGCCGCCCAGTTTCCAATTGACGGTATATGATCCGGCGTTCGCACCGCCGAGATGGATGCGCGAGGCCGTGGTCTACCAGATCCTTCCCGACAGGTTTTACGCGTACGGCAAACCGGCGTCCATCCCGGAGGGTCGATTCCTCCACAACGATTGGTACGACGCGCCCGGCATGGGTATCGATCCCGGCAGCCATGATTACCACGCGCGGGATTTCTACGGCGGCACGCTGGAGGGCGTCCGGCTCAAGCTGCCGTATCTCGCCGAGCTGGGCGTCACCTGTCTGTACCTGAACCCGATATTCGAAGCCCCGTCCAACCACCGCTACGATACGACGGATTATCTCAAGATCGATCCGATGCTGGGCACGGAGCACGACCTGGTCAGCTTGTGTGAATCGGCGTGCGGGTATGGCATCCGCGTGATGCTCGACGGTGTGTTCAGTCACGTCGGCTCAACCAGCCCGTACTTTCAGGATGCGGTTGCGGACAGTGGTTCGCCGTACAGGGCTTGGTTTACATTCAAGCGCTGGCCACATGAATACGATTGCTGGTGGGGTGTGCCGTCCCTGCCCAACGTGAACGAGATGGAGCCGTCTTATATGGATTTCATGCTGCGTTCAGCCGACGCAGTTGTCCCGTACTGGACGCGCGCCGGTATCGCGGGCTGGAGGCTGGACGTCGCGGATGAACTGCCTATGCCGTTTCTGCGTCAGCTGCGCGAGACCGTCAAGAGAGTCAACCCTGACGCTTGCTTGCTAGGCGAGGTGTGGGAGAACGCGTCGTGTAAGATCGTCTATGACGAACTGCGCTCATACGTGCTGGGCGACACGCTGGACAGCGCGATGAACTACCCTTTGCGCGGCGCGCTGATCGCTTTCCTTATTGGCACGATAACCGCGCCTCAAGCCGCGCGCCAGATCGACGCGTTGATGGAGCAATACCCCAAGCCATTCGCGTACGCGCTGATGAACCTGATGGGCAGTCATGACCGCGCGCGCATCCTGAACGCGCTGGTCGGCGTGACTGGAGAGTCGATACCCCGAGCCAATCAAGGGCAACTGCGCCTGACCGACGGTCAGCGTGCGCTGGCCAAGGCAAGGTTGTTTATGCTGTTCGATTTCTTGGCGGCGTGGCCGGGTATGCCAACCATTTACTATGGCGACGAGGCTGGCATGGAGGGCGCGTCCGATCCTTACTGCCGCGCGGCGTACCCATGGGAGCGAGAGGATGCGGAGATTCGCGAGCGTTTTCGTACCGCGCTAACCCTGCGCCGGAAGAATCCCCCGCTTACCGTGGGTGAAGTGCGGCTGGTCGCCCCGGATGATGATGTGTTGATAATCGTTCGTGAGATAAGTGATGGCGTTGATGCGCTGGGCGAGTCGGCGCAGGACGCGGCGGCTGTATTCGCGATGAACAGGAGCGGCACGGTCAAGACTGTGCGTCTGGCGGAATCCATCGTTCAGCGCGGTTCACAGTGGAGCATGGCGCAATCCGCCGATACCGCCGATAAGTTAGTTATGTCAAGCGGAGGGTATGTGCTGACGATCGGCGCGATGGCTAGCGCGGTTTGGGTGGGGGAGTATCGCCCCCTCTGTCGCTGCGGAGATAGGTAAGAATCCCTTCGGGATTCTGCGGATACGCGCCCGCTTCGCGCTGCGCGCCGCCACATCTCCCCCTAGGGGGGCGATGAGGGTTGTCGATTAC
>JAISBH010000055.1 GCA_031266295.1 Oscillospiraceae bacterium
ACAACCCTCATCGCCCCCTCAGGGGGAGATGTCGCCGCAGCGACAGAGGGGGTTCCCCCGTCCTCCTCAATCCAAAAAAGCCTCCACGATCTCCGGGAACACCCATTCAAGCGTGTGTCGGTCGATTAACCCGAAGCTCTCGCCCTTCGCTATGTCTGTCACGCCGTTGTCCCATAGCACTACTGGCACGCTATGCTCCCTCGCCTCCGCCACGAACGCCTTCGCCCACGCAATCCTATCCTCCAGGTTCCCATTCTTGTTCATCGCTCCGGTTTCGTCCATGATCACCGGAATCCCGTTCGATATGAATAGCTTATCAATGTTACCGAACACATCCCCCAAATTATTCTTAATTGGGAATTTATCCGTCCCCTTTATATTTAACGCAAAGTCATACGGTTCATACGCATGTATACTTACCAACACATACGGATCATCCATCGGCACGTCCAAATGCTTCGCGTACCATATGCTCGCGGCGTGAGGCGTTATCATTACCAATCGCTCGCCGTTATGCCCGCCCGACGCGCGCACCGTCGCCAGCGCCTCTTTGTTAAGCAGCGTGACCAGATCGCGCGACTCCTTCGTACCGCCGCTCCACTCGGCGGGCGTGCCGTACGCGCGCGGTTCGTTCAGCAGGTTGAATATCAACCGTTCATTGTACCTGCTGAAACGCTCTCCCACTTGACGCCAAATCGCCGTAATCTCCGCAACCGCTCCCTCGGCCTCTCCGTTCGATATGCGCGGCAGCAGATGATTCTCCTCATGATGCGTGTCGATAATCACATACAACCCCGCGTCCAACGCGGCTTCAACCACCGTTTGCACCCGATCAAGGAACAACGGGTCGATCGCATACGTCTCAATAAAGTCAACGATGTGCGGCTCCCACGATACGGGAATACGCACGATGTCCAGCCCCTTCGCCTTCAGCGATGCGAAAAACTCCGGCACGAGTTTCGGGTTGCTCCACGACGTCTCTGTCGACAATCCTCGCGAGGCTATCGCGTCGAGTGTGTTGCCCGCGTTGATCCCAAACCGCGCAGATTTGACAAACTCCCGCGCGGTCAGCGGCGTAAACTCATCCTCTCTTCCGGTAAGCGCGGCGTATCCATTCGGCGTCGGTTCATGATATTCGTTGAACTTCGCGCCTTCAGGCACGCTCGCGGCGGCGGTTTGGCATCCGATCAGCGCGGCCAGCGATAGGAATATAACCCTCTTGAGCTGTCTATGCATGTTAGTTCTCCTTTGACGTAATCACGGATCGATTATACCGAAAGAAAACGTTTTTGTAAACAATGCGGGAATCGGATCGATTAACCTCTAGTCCCATTATATCCCAGCCTGCCGATAGTTGACAGTATCCATCATTTTCCGATATAATGTAAGAAGTTTTGAATGCAAATAATGGGAGGCGCCTATGCGTCTTATAAATAAGAAAGTATGGCATGGTGCCGGACTGGCTGTCAGCGTGGCGTTGGCCGTGTTGGCTGGAGCGTGTGCCGTCCAGCCGCCGCAGCGTATCGACGGATACATAACGCCCGCGCCCACGATCGCCCCCACCGCCGAGCCTCAGCCTGAAACCCCTACCTCTGAACCGAACACGGCTGATCCTCCAGCCGCAACGGATAGCCCGGCGCCGCCCTCCGTTCCGACCGACAGCATCGGAGCAGTCGCCGCGTTTGCGACGAAAACGATAGGTCGCGTCGAGATATTCTATCCTGGCATGTCGTCTATGATGGGGTTCGTTGACGCGCCGATCACGACGATATACGAAAACACGATGGAAGCCATCGCCGCGAGCGTTAGCCTGCGCTGGCCTGCCGCTGAACTGCTGACATACCGCTACAACACCCAGGTCAATAAATCCGACATGCTGATGACTCGCGAACAGCTGCTGGGCGTGCTGGTTGAACCGTCTTTCTTCCGCGAGGCACCGCTGAACGAACAGCCCGCACGCGTGAAACCGGAGGGCGGTACGTTGCGCGTGCGCACCGGCGACGCCGAAAAGATGAACGAACCGATCATCAGCTTCTATGAGCGTACCGGAAAACTGGTGCCCATCCAGCAGGGTTCAGCAGCGGGCACGGTCGTCGCGCTGACGGCCAGCGAGCCGGACACACTGACCATCATCGTATCGGATCTTCATGAACTGCGAAGCGACGACGGCACGCTCATTGCCGCGCTCAGCCAGAACGCGTTTCAGACGGGAAGGTCGATAGGGATACTGGCCGCGCTCAGCGAGTTTGCGGGATATGTGCCCGACATCGGTGCGAACAAGACCGCGTTCGTATGGGGCGCGCCGCCGACGGGCACGCTGGATTACATACTAGATTTCACCGATTACAAGGTGGGGGTATCGATCGATCCGCAGACGCGCGCGACTAAACCCAGGCCATTCTACGTGCTGTGCCTGGGCGAACAGAGCGCCGTCAGCGAGACGCTGACCACGCTGTCGGAACGGCTGGCGCGCGAATTCGCGTCGAATCCAAACTTCATTCAGCGCACGGCGCTATACGGCAGCGACTATGTGCCTGGCGGATATTCATTGCAGGGGCACATGAGCTACGCGGGGGGACAAGGCGTAACCGCGCTGGCCGATCCGAACGCTCCGGGCGGATTATCTCGCGTCGAACTGAAGACCACGTCTAACCAGCGCTACCTTGAATGGTTGGTCGAATACCCCACGAACCAAACCGATCCTCGGGCGGGGCGATTCCAAGCGGGCGACTTCAATTTTGAGGCGCGCGCCGCCAACGACGAACAGGGTATATCACTGCCGGGATTGACATGGTCGATAGCCGAGTCGACGCCGACGTCGGTCAGGATCGCGCTGCGGCTGGACTTCTTCGCCGGATCGCCTCCGCGTGGTTCGTATACGCTCGCTATCTCCGGCAGTCTGGCCGCTCCCTCTGAATTGCCGGGCTCGGAATGGGTCGATCAATTCGGCTGGGATCCAGACGGCGCGGACATGCTGCGCGTCGAACAGAATCAAGTCCCATTCGACGGCGGACGGACGCTGTATCTGTCACGGCTGTTCAACGCGCTGGGCCAGGCTCATATCGCACGCGTCGGCAACACCCCGCTGGGCACGGTGGAGATAGAATTCGTCGTGTTCGCTTAATATATGGAGGCATAATGAACCGCGGAGTGAATCGGTTTATCGCTACGCTATGGCGCTGGGCATTGATTGTGTTGGTATATCTGGTACTGGGCGTGCCGCTGCTGGGGCTGGTGCTTCCCGGCGCGGGCGGCCAAGCGGTCGAGATACCTATGCTGTTCCAAAGCCTGTTGCGCTCCGCCGCGAACAACTACGGCTTCTTCCCCGACCACACGTATTACGAGTCGTGGCAACGTTACTGCAGCCTGTACGCGATGAACTGTCTGTACATATCGCTCGCGCTGACGGGGTTGTGGAACGTGATCTACGCGACGCCGTTGCTGGGTCGCAATCATGAACGGTCGGCGCTCGGTACGTTCTGGCTGTTCGTATTCACTCACGCTGCGTTGATGCTGGGATACGCGTTTGTACATTTCACGATCGACTCTCTGACGTGGGATTGGCTAATACGCCAACCGGGCAGCCGTGGCGCAATGCTGCTGCTGCCGCAGTGGCTCGCGTTGCCGTTCGCCATATCGATACGATTGCTGTGTCCGTACCGGGTGTACCCGATGTTCCCTATCGCTGACAAGATCCGCGCGCCGCTAGGCTTGAGAGTTTATTCCCGTCGAGGTGCACGTTAATGCCTAACCATTTTCTGGTATTCCTGGGTGGAACCGGCGCGAAATGCGCCGAAGCGCTCGTTCAGCTGGCCGCCGCCGGAGCCGCGGGCGGCGCGGATTTGACATACCACATACTTACCGTGGACGTGGACGCGACAAACGGCAACCGTAAGCGCGCTCTCGAAGCGATCGGACGCTACCAGATGCTGCGCGAGCAATTCCCCGCGTCGGATCAATTCGTCGGGAGTTCGCTGTTCGCGCCTAGGATAACGCACTATGACTGGCATGTGCAGATGCCGGATGTGTTTGCGTTCTCGGCTGGCGTGGATTGCCTGAACGCGATGCGCACTCAGAACAATCCGGATGAGCTGGATCTGATGAGGCTGCTGTATTCCGACGACGAGATGGGGTTCAACTTCGCGCGGGAGGGATTCCACGCGATACCAGCGATAGGCGCGCCGGTTCTGCAGTACATACTGCGCGAGGGTTTGGGCATGGAGCCGTTGGAGGCGTTCGTATCCGTGATGCGCGCGGAGGTCGGCGCGCAGTCACATCTGATATTGATAGGATCGATATTCGGCGGAACGGGCGCGTGCGGCGTGCCCGCGCTGATGCGTTACTTCACGGATCAAATGTCGAGCGTCGCGCTAGCCGGGCGGCTGCATACCCACGCGGTGCTGCTGCTGCCGTATTATCATTTCGCCGATCCAAGCGGCGAGGAACCGCTGGCCGTGCACGCGCGGCGGTTCTATAACAACGCGCGCGGTGCGCTGGCGTTCTACCGCGACATGGAGAAGGAATTGGGATACAAGCGGCTGTATCTAATCGGCTCTCCGGTAGATTACAACATGGGCGCGTATCATCCGGGCATGGAGAACCAGCAAAACCCGCCCACCCCCGTCGAATGGGAGAGCGCGCTGGCTATCGCGCACTGCGTGTCAACACCGATTGAAGCGAATGAAGGCGCGCGGCAATATATCCATAGCGTGCGCGGCGCCGGACCAGCGGGCGCGCCAACGTCGCTGAAACTGGCTTGGCGGGACTTCTCGCTGCCCGTGGCCGCTCCTGTCGGAACGATGATGAGATTCTGCGCTGCGTACCTGGGCTATTATCGGCAGTATATCGCGAAGAACAGGCAGCGTCAGACAGGCGTCAAGCCGTTCTTCAAGGAATTGATACTGCCATACCTGGAATTGATCGAGCACGAGACGCAGGCGTTCCTGGTTCTCGAGGAGTTCTGCCAGCGATTCTGGGAGTGGGCAAGGGAATCAATGACGCATGAGATACTGGAACAGGCGTGCTTTACGGAACGAGTTACCAACACGCAAGGGTATCCGTACCGAGCGCTGAACCAACTGACGCAGGGCGTGTCTGCGCCGAGATGGACGGCGGTCGAGGACGCTATATTCGATGGGATAAAGCCGCTCAAGGGCGAGGATGAACGTGTCGAGTATAACGCGGGGCTGTTCGTGCATGGATTGTACGCGCACTGCGCGCCGTAGGGGGAAGTGTAGATGCCTAAACCCATCGCGCCGGAGAGGCGCGTCGCGTTGCTGCCGCGATTGGCCGCCGGACATGGAGTGCAAGCGCCCGAGAACGCGCATTGGACGTCGCGCGCCCAGGCCTTAACGCTCATCAGCCGCGCCATCGACGTGCCCGATTCAGCCGAGAAGGCTCACTCCATCCCCGACCTGTTCAGCCAGTCCATGCAGTTCGAGTTCGACCTTAGCGTGCGTTCGGCGGAGGCTGTCGCCGCATGGCAGGGACTCGTCGCCGCTCTCCTGCTCACCACCGGCGGCGGACTGCTGCGCGCGCGTTCGATATTGCTCGCACAACTCCCCAACTCGCCTTTCGCGCAAATACTGCGCGACACGGCCAAGCGCCGCGGTATTGAGCGCGTCACGCTCTTTGAGCTGCGCCGCACGGACGGCACATACGCCGCCGTCGCGTTCCGGTTCGACGCTATGCCGTCCATGATATGCCCGGCCGCGCAGATCCGCGGCCCGTTCGAGGTAGAATACCCGTGGCTGGTAAACTCCGCGCGAGGCTGGATGTTCACCACCCCGCGCGCGCTGGCCCACGTTCCTGAATATCGGCCCGCCGCAATCGCGCTGCGTAACGAGCTATATGCCCTGCGCGAACGCTCCATCCCCGCAAACGAGAACCGTGACGGTCTCCAGCTAGGACTCCTGCGCGAGTACTTCCAAACCCTAGACGCACTGGGCGATGAAATCTCCGATTATCCGGTGAACGAGCGCGTCCGCGAACTCCTCTTTACCGAGGAGAAATCCTCCTACTCCACCAGGGACGTGGATCATCCCGCATCCATCCAGATATTCACCGACAGAATCTGCCTGTTCCGCGTCGGTCATGAATTCAATCACCTGCGCACGGTTCATCAGCAATCCATGGTCGTGCATCACAACGGCACTCCAACGCCCTGGCACGCGCTGCTGCCGGTCAAACGCGCGTGGGCGCGGCAGCACATGCCCGAACTGCGCTCCGGCGCGGTAAAGACGCGTATGCGCTGGCGATATGGCGCTATCGAGGCGACCTTGCTCGACGGCAAGGACGAGCCGATCGGATACCGCCGCTACCGCGCCCAGGATTTGATCAACCTGTCGAACACTAAAACGATGCCCCGCGTGGCGGTTTGGCCGCCCAAGGCTATGGCCGGGTGGAACCGCTACTACCTGTTTCAGTCCGGCGTGGAGGACATGCTGCCGCTGGGCGCCGCGCCGCTGGATATCGATCCCGGCGAAGTCAGCGAGGTGACGCTGCTCACGCGGATGCCCGACGGGCTGTCGTTCTCATTAGGCAAAGAGGAGGTGGGGGTGCTCGCGCCACAGTTCGAGACGGCCGTCAACCCGAAGTCGCGCGAAATCCATATCGGGTTCGACTTCGGCACGACGGGCACGACCGTTTACAAGCATGACCCATCCTCCGGCGTAACCGCGCCGCTGTCGTTCGCGAAGGACGGCGCGCTGTTCATATTCGGCCGTGAAGCGGACTCTGAGACGGATATGACGGCGCGGTTCGTCAACGAGAACATTGCCGACCGCGCTACCCACTACACATTATTGCGCCGCAAGGATGAGCCGCTGCAGGAAGGCCGCGCGATCGTCCAGACCGCGATACCGTTCCTGTGGGAGTCGAAGTTCAAGCCGGAACTGATTCGCGACGTCTCCGACGACCTCAAGTGGAGCGCACTGGGTTCCGATAAACTGCGCGCGCATCTGTTCCTTGAGCAATACCTGATGATGGCGCTGTGGCACTCCGCCGAACACGGCGCGAAGTATGTCCGCTGGCGCGCGTCATATCCGCTGTCGATGCTCGGCCGTCAGCAGGAGGATTATGTCTCCAAGATGCAGGCGATCATCTCCAGCCTGTGCCAGAACGCGTATCGCATCCCTTACGACGCGAACTTCTGTTCGGAGTCCGAGGCCGTCGGATTCATGCTAATGGATAACGGCATACAGGCGCGGTTCCTCGATGGACTGACGGTCAATGACGAGACGGGGTTCTTCTGCATCGATATAGGCGGCGGCACCACCGACATGTCACTTTGGCTGGGACGGCGGCTATTGATGCAAGCGTCGCTGAAATGGGCGGGCAACGCAATCCTCTGCGACACGGTCACACGTGAAAACCACGGTCCCGACCGTGAGTCGCGCCGCAACCTGATCGATTCATTCTTCTCGTTCAGGGATGCGCTGGCCGCTCCCGAGCATCGCGCCGCGCTGACCGCCGCGCTTGACGAGGGCCGCACAGGCGAGTTCCGCCGCGTTTGGAACGTCCTAGCCGACGAAATCGCCGACTCCATCAAGGGATTGCATCGAACGGCGGAGCCGCTGCTAAACTACATCAACATACTGAGGTTCAACCTATACCTGCTGTTCTACTTCGCTGGGCGGATGGCGCGCGAAGCCGCGAATGACCTGTCAAAGGATTCGGCGGCGGGGCTGACGAACAGACCGCTGCCAGTCGCCGTGCTGGGCAACGGCGCCAAGATGCTGATGATGCTGTACAATGACGTCGAACTGGTCACGCGCGCTGACGAAGACGGCGTGGAGCGTCTCCACCCGACCGAGCGGCGCAACGAGTCGCGCTATCAGGAGGAAATGACTCGTCTGAAGCGCGCGTTCACGGTGGGCTGCGGCGGCGCGAGTCTGGAGCGCGACGCAAGACACGCGATGGATATTCGCAGCGGACTTGATGCCCGCGAGTCGCAGAGCGTCCCGATCGAGGCTACGATCATCGAGCCGTTCATGCCCAAGCAGGAAACGGCGTCTGGGTTGGCGCTCGCGCCTGAGGCATACTTGCTGCAGCGCGCGTCAGAACCGGCGGACGAAGCGCGGCGCTCAGGCTGGCCGAATCACAGCGCGTACAGGATGTCCGACGATGGCGTTGTGTACCAAACGATGACGGATGAGTTCAAGGAACTGATAGACGACAGCTTCGCCGCTCTGAGAGAGGCGTTCGATGACGACGCCGAGTTCCTGGATTTCCTGTCGTCGGTGTTTGATCCGCCCCAGGGCGCGGACAGGTACAGCTTCGAGGCGTACTTTCGAGGCGTATGGCTGCAGTGCAAGCGGCATAATCCGGAACCGACGCTGCCTGGGCAGCCGTTGCCTCATAAGAATTCGATCGCCGGACGATTTGTGGAAGTTTTGGCCGCGATGAACAGAATGATGCGTACAGCCTGAGTTACTTGGGAATAATGAAGAATAACAGACGATAGGGGTCAAGATTCATTACGTCCAAGGACGGAGGCAGCGATCAGTTGGAATGGAATGTTGAAAGTCTGGCGATGGGCGCGGCGTTTTTATCCGGAATGGCGCTGGCGATGACGATAGTGCTGATGACGCTGCTGGTGCGGCTGAATCGGCGTATGCAATCGCTGGAAGGCTGGATGGCGCGGGAATTCGCGCGGATGCATGACGGCATCGCGGCTATACATCGCCAGGCGCTCGAACAGGCGCGGCGCGGCGCGGCCGACATAGTCCCGACGCCGCAGCAGCCAGCTGCGCAGCCCGCGTCGGCACCTGCGGAGCTTCAGCAGTACTATCAATCCTCGCCGTTCGCGCCGCCGCCGCGAAGGCCCACCGCGTTGAACCCAATGCCTGAACGCATCGTACCCGCTCACGGTAAAGAATTGACACAGGCGGTCAACAACCTGCTGGTATCCAATCAGCCGTTCAACTTCTCGGAAACGCTGCAGGAGACTCACCCAAGGATGACGTTGCTGAGGATGTCTCCGCGCGGCACGCCCGATTTATGGTCGAGCACGGTGCTGCTTGATCCGGGTGGGGACGGGTTCTTCGCGTGGATCGACCAGAACCGAGCGTACCTGTTCCCCAATTACGACCGATTCTCAACTACGCACGACCCGAAACTGCTGTTCGATGGCGCAAGGCTGGACTCACGGATCCACGCGGTGATCAGACCTGCGGTACTGGCACGATCCAGCGACGGCGCGTGGCAGCTAACCGAGAAGGGTCAGGTACAGATGAGGTGACGGTAGGAGGCGGTATGCTATGAAGAAACTTGCGATTATAATAATGGTTATTGTATCTGCTGTTATTATGCTGCTACCCGGCATAACAGCGGCGGATTGGAGCGCGCCGACCGCGAACCTGGCGGCGTACGAGACGCAATACGCCGCCGCCATGACGGATTACAAACGCGTCCGATATGGCGCGGAGAGCGAGACCGTACAGCGCGTCAAACAGCAGTTGCGGGACCTGGGATTCTTTGACAATCGTATCAACACGAGTTACTTTAGAACCTTGGAGATCGCAACGCGGGTATTCTGCCAGCAGATGAGGATCGGCGGCGACGGCCGCGAGATAACGCCGCTTATGCAGGCGATGCTAGCCGATCCATCCATCCAGCGCGCAGTCTCGCCAGGGATCAACATATACACATATTCAAGCACACGCGACGAAACCAAGTTCCTGACATACACATACGCGCAGCTGCAGCGACCCAACACTCAGCGTGACGCGAGCGTAGGCTTCGTCGGCGCGATTACATACGTGTCGAACGAAGGCAGTATGCAATACATGGCGATGACTATGGAAGGCCGTTCCGACTGGATCATATACCTGGTATACCAGCCGTTGCCGCGCACCACGCGGTTCCAGGCTGGCGACGCGGTTGCCGTGTTCGGCGTGACGCAGGGACCGCAATCAATGCCGTATGACGGCATGGCTGAGGAGCGGCTGACGGTGCAGGCGGACAGGATCGGTTACCAATGAGGTGAATTCATGCGGCGCACAGCTATGGTATTATTAACTTTGCTATTAATTGGGACGAGGTCGGCAAGCTGCGCGGAGCTTGCGGAGGAACCGCCTCCGCTTTACAGCGTCGAGTGGTCGCGTTTGTTGGGTGGCAAGGGCGACGTTTTAACTAAGTTCGCCGTTGCGAGCGATGGCAGAATATGGCTGGTAGGTTCGGCAGCAAGCGAGTCTGACGACGCGCACGGCGGAGGCGACGGTTGGGTTGCAGTGTTGGACGCCGACGGTGTTCCGCTGTGGTCAAAGCGTTACGGCGGCAGCGATGGCGACAGGCTATTCGACGTCGCTCTTCTGTCAGACGGCGGCGCGGTGATACTGGGCGAGACCGAGTCAAGCAACGGACAGGTGAAGAATTATCGCGGGGGTGTTGACGCATGGGTAATACGCGTGGACGCGCAGGGCGCGTTGGTCTGGCAGAAATGTCTGGGCGGCACGCTGGACGACAACCTAACTGCGATGCGGATCGTCACAAACGTGGCCGTGGATGAGAACACGACGGAGGATCGTGTAATACTCGCCGGATGGTCAATGAGTTATAATAATGATCTCAACCTGAATGAAGGCGGCAAGGACGCCTGGGTCTGCGCGATTCGTCTGGACAGCGGACGTTCGTTATGGCATTATCAGACGGGCGGCGTTAGCGATGACTGGTTCGACATATTACTGCCTGAGCAGCAGGGCATGACGGCGATTGGTGGCACAACCCTCGAAGACGCGCAAGGCGGGCAGCGTGTAGTGCCGGTATTAACATCAATCGGAGCGGATGGCGGCGAGGGAGCCATCATAAGGATACAGTTAAAGGAAGATGCGTGGATCAGCGACGCCGCGCAGACGACTGACGGCTGGATTCTCGCGGGCCGGACAGGCGTGGAAAACTCTGACGCGTGGCTGAGCCGCGTGTCGCCGGACGGGTCGTTCAACACGATCTATATGGAGGGCAATACGAACGGCGCGATGTCGATTATCCGGCAGTACACGTTCAGCATAGCTCTTGCGGTGGGCACGCTGGATTCGGAAGGCTCGAGATTGACGGGCGTGCACGGCGGACGCGACGTATGGACGGTAGGTTTGACGCGCGATCGGGTGCAGTGGGAGCAGGCGCTGGGCGGTTCCGGCGAAACGACGCCGCTGTTCGTCACAAGGCGCAGCGACGGGCGGTATGTGATCGCGATGTCGACGACGTCGGCTGACGGGGATTTGCCGCCTCATGAGCAGAATTGCGTTGGGTGGATCGTCCTGTTGGACGTGAACGGGAATCTGCTGCGCCAGGCGATAATCGCGCCTTACGCGGATCAGCGATTCACGTCTGCGACGACGGCGGCGACAGATAGCAGCGTAATATTCTTGGGCGAGGCCATGGATGAAACCGGCGTTTGGCGCGCCGCTATAGTCAAGGCGACCGCTCATTGATATGGATAGCATCATACCGCAATGTAAGACAAACTGAATTATAGCCCGCGCCGTTAAGAATTTCCACGTATCTGCGGTGGAGATTCTTAGCGGCGTGGGCTGTAACGTATTAAATCAGCGCCTCCGGATTCAAACACTTCAGGTCGTCGGTCACGAACAGCCCACCCTTGCGCACCAGCTGCCCATCGAAGTATATCTCGCCGCCACCCTTCTCGGCGGTCTGGATGCATACCAAATCCCAATGAATGGCGGACTTGTTGCCATTGTCGCAGTCGTCGTACGCGTTGCCTGGCGTGAAATGGAACGACCCCGCTATCTTCTCGTCGAACAGCGTGTCGTTCATCGCCTTGTTTATGTAGGGATTGACGCCGATCGCGAACTCGCCGACGAACCGCGCACCCTCGTCCGTGTCGAGTATCGCGTTCATACGCAGCGTTTCGCTGGACGAAGCCTCGACGATCCTGCCGTTCTCAAAGCGGAAACTGATGTTGTCAAACGACGTTCCCTGATACAGGCTGGACGTGTTGTAGCGCAGCGTACCGTTTACGCTGCCCCGCACTGGCGCCGTGAATACTTCTCCGTCAGGGATGTTCAGCTTGCCGTCGCACTTTATGGCGGGCAGTCCCTTTATCGAGAATGACAGATCCGTGCCAGGCCCAATCAACCGCACCTTGTCGGTATTCTCCATGCGCTTGACGAGCGCGTCCATCGCGCGGGACATCTTCGCGTAGTCCAGGTTGCACACGTTGAAGTAGAAGTCTTCGAACGCGGCGGTGGACATCTCTGCCTGCTGCGCCATCGACGGCGCCGGATAGCGCAGCACGACCCACTTAGTTTGAGGCACTCGTATCAGCGAGTGTACCGGCTTGCCGTACAGGCGCGAATACGCAGACATGCGCTCGTCGGACACGTCGGCCATCTCATAGCCGTTGTCTCCGGAACGGATGCCGATATACGCCTGCATACTGGACATGACCGCCGCGTCCAGCTCAGCCATCTTCGTGAATTGGTCATCCGTGGCGTTCATCAGCAGTTCGCGCTGCACGGACGGTTCGTTCAACCACACGAACGGCTGACCCTCGGCCTTGTACGTCTCGCGGATCAACGCATTGACCAGCATCGGTTGTACGCCGATGCTGTGGATCAATACGCGCTCGCCAGGCTTTACGGCGCAGGAATAATTGATCAGGTTCCGCGCGAGGGTTTCGATTCTCGGATCGTTCATCTGAATCCTCCTATATTACATAGCTTCTATACTGTATCGTTACTATATTGAGTAATTCCAGACCTCTTCTTCACGGCGTCCGCCGCACTCTGAGGCCGCGATGGGCTGCATTGTGCCCAAATCATATGGTGTTTCCTGATAAACGAAGTAGTTCAGCCAGTTCTGGAACAACAGGCTGGCGTGTGATCGCCATCGCACCATGGGCGGCTTGGTATCGTCGTCGGCGGGATAGTAATGGCGGGGTTTCTCAATGAGCATACCTTTCGCCAGGTCGCGCCGATACTCCTTGTCCAGCGTGTCCGCGTCATACTCGCTATGTCCGGTCGCGAACACACGCCGCCCGTCGCGGCTGGCGACCAGTCCGACACCGGATTCCTCGGATACGGCCAGCACGTTCAGGTCGGGACACGCGTACAGCGCTGACTCATTGACCGCCGTATGACGGCTGACAGGGATGTAATACGCGTCGTCAAATCCGCGCATTAACGGATTGTTCCTATCGCGCACACGGTGTTCAAACACGCCGAACATCTTGCGAGGCAGCTCTATCTTACCTATCCGGTAGTGATGGAACAGCGCGGCTTGCGCGGCCCAGCATATGTACAGCGTGCTGTACGCGTTGCGGTCGGCCCAGTCCATTATCATGCGCAGCTCGTCCCAATAACGCACGTCCTCAAAGTCCATCAGTTCAACGGGCGCGCCGGTTATTATAAACCCATCGTATAATTCATCCCGCGCCTCGTCGAACGTCTTGTAAAACGCGTCCAGGTGGGTTTGCGAGGTATTGGTCGAGACGTAGCTGGCCGTGCGCAGCAGGGTTATCTCCACCTGCAGCGGAGTGTTGCCTATCAGGCGCAACAGCTGGGTTTCGGTGGCCTCCTTGGTGGGCATCAGGTTGAGTATGGCTATCTTTAGCGGACGGATGTCCTGAGACGCCGAGCGACGCTCGGTCATCACAAATATATTCTCCTGGGCCAATATGCGCGTAGCGGGCAGCGCGTCGGGTATCTTGACGGGCATCGAATTCCTCCAGACACATGTGAATTTGATCCAATATCAAGTTCGCGGGATTAACTCGCGGCGCTTGCAAGTCTTATTGTATGCAGTATTATGTTTACGCGCAAGTGTAATCACAAGTATATGAGGCTGGAGGATAGTGGCAATGGCGTATAAACGGCGGAACGTTCGGGAAAAGCGCGGAGGCGCGGCTTTATTAATGGCATGGTTGATGCTGCTGTGCGCGTTGGCGCCGACCGCGTTAGCGCGCGTCGCCGTAGACGCCTTAGACGGCGGCGCCATACCTCCCGCCGCGAGCCTCGGCGCACTGCAGGAACGGGACGCCGTATCCGAAACTGAGGACACAAGACTGGGGTTTTATGGCGGCGCAGATATCGCCGGCAGCCTTTTTTCGTTTACTGTGTCTCCGCTGGATCATGAGGTAATCGATCCGCCGCTGTACGCCGCGTCGTTCTCACGAGCGCCGCTGCCGCCGAGTGCCGCAGCCATGCGAGTCGCTCTAACGTTCGACGACGGACCGTCGGTATACACCAAGCGGATATTAGATACGTTAGAACGCTACGGCGCGAAGGCGACGTTCTGCGTGCTAGGCAGCCGCGTGAACAACTACGCGTCCACGATTGAGCGCGCGAATCGGATGGGCTGCGAGATTATCGGCCACTCGTGGAGCCACAAGTCGCTGACCAGTCTCCCATTAGCCGAAATCGAGAACGATATCAGCCGTACGGCCAGCGTGATTAAAAGGGTAACGGGCACGGCGCCCAAGCTGTTCCGCCCGCCGTACGGCAGCGTAAATAACGACGTTCGCTTGGCAGCGCGGCGTCAAGGCGCGGCTATAATCATGTGGTCGGTGGATACGCTGGATTGGTCCAGCCGTAACGCCGACAGGGTATATAACGCGATCATGAGCGAGGTTAAAAACGGCTCAATCATACTGTGCCACGACATGTACGCTACGACCGCAGACGCAGTCAGTCTGGCGGTGCCGGAGCTGATAAGGCGAGGGTATCAACTGGTGACGGTGTCAGAGTTATTAAGGTTTGATGAGAATGGGGTTACAGCGGGGATGACTTATCGTAACAAGTAGGATTGAAGAGTATGAATAGGACAATGAAAGTTGCCGTTATTCACGGCAGTCCGCGCAAGGGCAACACCTACAAAGCAGCGCGTATTTTCATGGGCGAACTGGCATTGCGCGGCGGCGTTGAATTTGTTGAGTTCTTGGTGCCGCAAGCACTGCCGATGTTCTGTACAGGCTGCCAGCTTTGTCTAGGGAATCCCAACGAAATGTGTCCGCACAGCGAGTATGTTACCCCCATCCTGAATGCGCTGCTGAAGGCTGATGCAATCATCGTCGCCTCGCCCCACTACGGTGGATCATCGATTCCAGGCGGGTTGAAAAATCTGTTTGATCACCTAAGTTTTCTTAGTTTGCCCATTGCGCCGCGCGAGGAGATGTTCAGCCAGAAGGCTTTCGTTATTACAACTGGCACAGGCTCGACAGGTGCTATAAAGCTTATACGCGAAACGTTGAAAGGCTGGGGCGTCAATCGGGTATACGCAATCGGACTAAGGATGTTCACGGACAAATGGGATATGATGCCGACGTCAAAACAAGCGAGGTTTGATCGTGTTCTGCGCCGGAACGCTCAGGCGTTCCGGCGCGCTAAACATCGACGGGCATATATTTCCACGGTGTTTATGTATTATATGGCGAAGCTTGTTATCAGGAAGTATATCGGGGAGAATGGATATCCGTACAGGTATTGGGACAAACGCGGATGGTTGGGGAGGAGACCGTTTTAGATGGATAGCAGCCTTGATATCACACTGACCTTTGAACTCAGGGAAATCGCGGCCCTTGTCAAGTCCGCCATAAACGACGAGTCCGCGCGAAAAACGCTCCCGCCTACCTTCGCCGTGATCGACTGGTCCGACGCAGACGAACTTTCCGACGCGCTGTTCGAGGCCATTGTAGAAACCGTCGCCGCAGCACACGGACTCGACGATGAGCAGATTGCGCGGCTTGTCCTGCTGGCGGATCGGGTTATTGATATCTGAATTATGTGAATACGGCGAGGAGAAGCCTCTCTTCTGTTACCATAGAATCCTTTACACCGTCGCGGCCTTTCCGCTCTGCCGCAGGAGAACCCCCCTCTGTCGCTGCGGCGACATCTCCC
>JAISBH010000064.1 GCA_031266295.1 Oscillospiraceae bacterium
TCTATGGGCGATAGAGGTTGGAGGGACGGAGCAACGCTGCTTGCAAACCACATCGTAACCGACAGCCCTCATCGCCCCCCGTAGGGGGAGATGTCGCCGCAGCGACAGAGGGGGGGGGAACCCCGCACCCCCGGTCTCCGTTCCAAACCCGGGGGAGGTCGGGAGGGGGACGTGAGTCCCCCTCCCGAAGGCGCGGACGCGCCGCCGCGCCGCCTCCCGCTATATAATCACGTTCTTCGCTATAACAATCGGGTACGACGAGTGCCCGACCAACCGCCCGTCGGCGCGAACCACCGCCTGTTTATCTAGGATGCAGTAATCCAGCGACGCTCCGGTCTCTATCTGCGCATCCTGCATCACAATGCAGTTGCGCACAACAGCTCCCTTCTCCACGCTGACTCCCCTGAACAGCACGCTGTTCTCGACCGTGCCGTCCACGCAGCATCCATCAGCTACTAGACTGTTAACCACACGCGCGTCTGAACCATAACTCGCGGCCATATCGTCGCGCACCTTAGTAAGAATAGGCCGATCCGGCGCAAACACAGCTTGGCGCGCCTGCGCATCCAGCAGCGACATATTCATCTGAAAATATGACTGCACCGAATCTATCCGCCAGTAACGCCCGCTGAACGCGTGCCCATATATCTTCAGCCCGCCCTCGATAACCAAGCGCTGAATCACGTTCCTGCGGAAATGATGCATCCCGTTCGCTACAGCTTGATCAACCAGATAGCGCAGCAGTTCGCGGCGCAGCAAATATACCTCCAGCAACTCATTTGGATAACTAGGTACGGACGGATTAATCTCTATGCCTACGATACGCTCGTTCTCATCAATGTTCAGGTAGGCGTAATCCTCGCGGCGCGCGCCTGGTGAGAGCTGCGGCTGGTGCGCGTACAGCATCGTCAGATCCGCGTCTCGCGACACGTGCAGGTCGATCATCTGGGACAAATCGACATTGCACAGATAATGGCTGTTGGAGAGTATAACATACTCCTGCTTCGAGCGGCGCAAATATCCCGTGTTCGAGGACAGCGCCTCCAGCATTCCCGAATACAGCCCCGTATTCTCATGCGACAGGAACGGCGGCAGAATCAGCAGACCGTCGTTTTTACCGTGCAAATCCCATTCCTTACCCGAGCCTAAGTGATCCATCAGCGAGTGATAGTTCTTCTGAGTGATGACGCCGACGTTGCGCACGCCCGCGTTGACCAGGCAGGACATGATAAAGTCTATCAAGCGATAGCGTCCCGCCACTGGTAGCGCGGCGACCGCGCGTTGTGCGGCCAGCTCGCGCAGGTTCGGATTCTGTTCGCCCGTGTATATAATGCCCATAACGTTTGCCATCGTTACGCGCCTCCCTTGTCGGATGCCGCAGGCTCGAGCGCGGCCATGGATTCTTCGCAGCACTGTTCTCCTGCTGAAACCGATTGACCGGGAGCGAGCGTGATGCCCTGACCTACTACCGCGATAAGCCCTGTTGGTTCGCCGACCTTACAGCCCGCACTGATTACCGCACTCTCGGCTATTATCGCTCGCTCCACCCTCGCCCCTGAGCGTATCACCGCGCCGGGCATCACGACCGCATCCTTGACCAGCGCGCCCGCTTCGACCGTCACACCAGCGAAGAGCACGCTGTGTTCTACGTCGCCATGCACCTCGCATCCCTCGGTGATCAGGCTATCGCGCACCCTCGATCCCGCTGACAGGTAGTGCGGCGGCATACCTGGATTTCTCGCGTATATGCGCCAATTTTTATCGTGCAGGTTGATCGGGAGCGACGGTCCGAGCAGATCCATATTCGCTTCCCACAGGCTCTCGATGGTGCCTACGTCCTTCCAATAACCCTTGAACGCGTAGGCGAACAGCCGCTGCCCGTCGCCGAGCATACGCGGTATGATGTTCTTGCCGAAGTCGTTGGAGGAGTTGGGATCAGCCTCATCCAGTTCGAGATACTGGCGCAGCTTACTCCATGTGAACACGTATACACCCATTGAAGCCTTGTTGCTACGCGCGTGCTTGGGTTTCTCCTCAAATTCAGTGACGCGTTCCTCGGCGTCCGCATTCATTATGCCGAACCTGGACGTTTCCTCCCAAGGAACCTCAAGCACGGCGATCGTCACATCCGCGTCGTTCTTGCGGTGCGCCTGCAGCATCTGCGCGTAATCCATCTTGTATATGTGGTCTCCGGACAATACCAATACATAGGTCGGATTATACTGTTGAATGAAGCCTATGTTCTGATAGATGGCGTTGGCCGTGCCGCGGTACCATTCACCGCGCTTGGCCGTCATATAGGGCGGCAGAACAAACACACCGCCGTTGCTCAGGTCGAGATCCCATGGCTGACCCGCCCCGATGTAGCTGTTCAGCTCCAGCGGGCGATATTGTGTCAGAACCCCAACCGTGTCAATTCCAGAGTTGCTGCAGTTGGATAGCGGGAAGTCGATTATGCGATACTTCCCGCCGAACGGTACCGCCGGTTTGGCCATACTCTGGGTCAGTATGCCCAGGCGGCTTCCTTGCCCGCCGGCCAGCAGCATGGCGACGCATTCCTTATTTCTCGGCATAAGCTTGAGCCCCCTTCATAAGGGCAGTATACCATAGAGTTGGCACAAAAACTAGTGCAGATTGCGTAGAAAGTAGCGGAGTTTCACTCCGTCGGCTGTGTGCGGCATCTCCCCCGGAGGAGGCGAGTTAGGCGCTAACGCCGGAAACATTGACAGCGTACGCGGCAAGTTGGCTGTCTATACCCCATCGATTCTCTGGGGAGATGCCGTCGCGGTATTGGTTATCCTGCTAAACCCCTAAATCCAAACGCCCGGGTTATGAGCAGATCTCCTCGCCCATAACCCGGGCTTTAGATTTCATCGACTGCTAGAAATACACCGGCTTGCCCGTCTTGGCGGATTCGTAAATCGCCTCCAGCAGTTGAGTGACGACATACGCCTGTTCCGGCTTCGTGGTCAGCTCTGTACCCTTGAGGATGTGATCGTACCACGCGCGCGCTTCCAGATCGGCGGGGCCGATATCATTCTCGCCTTCGAAGAACGCCGCGCCGCCCACCTTCATCTCGGGGGTCCAGGTATACATGCGGCTGTTCTTCTCGCCGTTGATACGCAGGTTGTTCGGGTCCTCGCCGATCATATCAGCGCCGCCCTTGGTGCCGGAGAGCATCGTCTTGGCTTCGTGAACGAACAACGTATTCAGCGCCCAGCTCGCCTCCAGGTTGATCGTAGCGCCGTTCTTCATGCGGATAAATCCAAACGCCGCGTCCTCGACGGTGAACTTCTCTGGATCCCACGGACCCCACGCGTTCGCGGAGTCCTTATTGCCGGCCAGTTCGCGATACTTTGTGCCGACGACCATCTCCGGCTCATAGTTGTCCATCAGCCATAGCGTCAGATCGAGCGCGTGGGTACCGATATCGATCAGAGGCCCGCCGCCCTGCTTTTCCTCATCCAGGAACACACCCCAGGTTGGGACGGCGCGGCGGCGGATCGCCAAGGCGCGGGCGTAATACACCTCGCCCAGTTCGCCGTCCTCGCAGATCTTCTTGAGGTATAGGCTGTCAGGGCGGAAACGGTTCTGGTAGCCGATGGTCAGTTTCTTGCCGGTACGCTTGGCGGCATCCACCATTTTCTTCGCTTCGGCGGAGTTGATCGCCATAGGCTTCTCGCACATGACGTGCTTGCCCGCCTCCAGCGCGTCCACCGTGATCGGGCTGTGGCTGCTGTTGGGCGTCAGCACGTGCACTACATCCAGATTCAGCTTGAGCAGTTCCTTGTAATCCTCGAATACCTTCGCGTCCTCGACGCCGTATTTTTTCGCTGCCTTCTCCGCCTTCTCAGGGATGATGTCGCAGAAGGCGATCAGTTCGACTTCCTTGATGCGCTTGAGCGCGGGCAGATGCTTGCCGTTGGCGATGCCGCCGCAGCCGATGATACCGACCTGAAGTTTAGCCATGCTTGCTTGTCCTCCTGTGCGCGCGTCTGTTGCACGCATTATCGTCACAAGCATTGTACAGCTTTTTCCACTCCGTTTCAACCGCGTTTTTATTAGCGTTCTAACCGAAATTCCAACAGTTTACGCCGAACCGTCAGGAGCATATCGCGCCTAGATCGATTGCGTTGCTTCGGCTTGTCTTTATTGCTATAATGTGATTCATAGCATAATTTATGGTATGACGCAGAACAAGATTCAGGAGGGCGCGAAGTGAGCGGGATAAAACTGGGAACAGGCACGTACATAGTGCGCGAGGACGCGGCGCGCGATCTGTTCGCCGTGATGGAGCGGCTGGCGGCGATTGGCTACGACGGTATCGAGCTGCTGGGATTCAATGGCAAGAAACCGTCAGCGATAAAGGCGAAGGCTGACGCGCTGGGCATAACAGTGATGGGCGATCACGTGAGCGCCGTTTCGTTCCTGGCCGATCCGGACCGGACGATCTCCGACCATCTCGAGTTAGGCGCAGAAACGGTAGTAATCAGCTGGCCGGGCGATATACCGCGCTCACCATGGCTGCCGGAATATCAAGCAATGACCGTCAAGATCGCGGGGCTTAGCGAGCGCCTATTAGCTGAAGGCATACAACCGCTATTCCACAACCACGGCGGCGACTTCGAGAGCGCGCCCGCGCATTTTGACGCCGTACTGGACGCAATACCAGGCATGGGCGCAGAACCCGACATCGGCTGGATGATTGTTGCGGGGGTCGATCCGATATTCTACCTGGAGAAGTACAGGGAGCGCACGCCGGTCATACACCTGAAGGATGTATACTTCGAGAATTGGTCGCTGCTGGGGGACAAGGACCATCTGCCGATGACGCGCGGAGATAAGTCGCGCGGATCGTTCGAGTTCCGGCCGACCGGTTACGGCGTGGCGCCGAACGCGTTGCTCGCGCCGTATTATCTGGCGTGCAGTCCGAGATGGATACTGGTGGATCACGATCTGGCGTATGACCGCGATCCATACGAGGATCTGCGGATAAGTTTGGATTATGTGCGTGGATTGCTGAAGATCTCGCAGCAATAGGTATCATCGCGCCGCGCTCAATCATTCCCGCACATTATAACCCAATAACCGCTCTCACGATCGATTCTCTCCACTCGTGAGAACCACTCGCCCAGCCACTTCATTGCGGAGGGCGCGCCCTGCTGTTTGCGCCACACCAATACAAGACGGCCTGCGTCCATCATGCGCGCGGTCGCCTCCAATATCAATCGCTGAACGGTCGGCTTCCCCGCGCGGATGGGCGGGTTTGTCAGTATCCAATCAAACATGCCTGCGACGCCGGCCAGACCGTCGCTCTCGACCGCGCGTGCGCGGGATTCGCTCAAGCCGTTCCGGCGAATATTCTCATTGGTCAGTAACACGGCGCGCGGGTTGACGTCGCTCATCGTGACGTCCAACGCGGGGTTCCTTGACGCCAGCGTGATACCCAGCGCGCCCCATCCGCATCCCAGATCGAGCGCGCGGCCGCTCATCGGCTCGAACGGCTTCATTGCGTCGAGCAGTATGCGCGTCCCTTCGTCCAATCCGCCGCGCGAGAATACACCGGCGTCAGTAGCAAACGTCAGTTCATTAGCGCCGTCAGTCACGGTCAGCTCACACGGGCGGTGGAGCGTATCGGATGGCGGCGTAAAGTAGTGGCTGGAGAAACGCGAAGCGGGCATGACGACACTCCTTGCGGAATAGTATGGCTGGGAGACCAGTTTTGTCGAATACCGCAAATACCATTATGAAAGGGGTGTTTTGATGGATAACGAGAACTTAATCGGCAAGATCGTTGATTTCTTCGGCGGGCTGATCAAGGGGAACAGTGCCGATGCGTTCAACGACGCCGGAGAATTGTCTGGATTGAGGCTGCCCGACACAGTCACTCCCTCCGATTTCAGCGAGATAATCGGGTTGCTGAAAAGTTTCCTTAGCTCCAGTGAGATCCAATCGGTAGCCGTGGAAACACGCAATCATCTGTCTGCGGCCGTTGTCGAGGCGGAGAAGTCAGGCGCAGAGGCGGGCTGGACCAAACTCAAGGGGCTGATCGGCAGCACGCGCGCGGAAGAACTGGTGCAGCCTCTTCTCGCTTTCGCGTTCAAACATCAAGGGAAGTTCGCTTCCGTGCTAAAGACACTTATGGGAACATGATTCACGTTTATCCGCCTAACAATCAAGTCAGGCTCAGCGCGCGCTGAGCCTGTTCGCCTGTCGCTTGTTATGACCCGTCCGCACCGCAGATCTCTCTCAGAGCTGATTCTTCCGCTGGGGTCAAGGCGCGGCACGCGCCGGGGCGCAGCATAGCGTCCAGTCGCAGCGGGCCAATGGAAAGCCTCGTCAGCGCCATGACTGTGCGCCCCCTTACCGCGAACATCCGCTTCACCTGATGATACTTGCCTTCCTGCACGGTCACCAGCGCGGCCAGCTTATCCGACGGGTCACGCGTCAGCCGCGCGGGCAACGCCTTATACCCGCCCAGCGGTATACCCGACTCAAATGCCTCGATGTCGGCGTCGATTATCGGCGCGTCGAGCGTCGCCCTATACAGCTTATCGACATGCCGCTTGGGGTGTATCAGTCTATGCGCCAAGTCACCGTCGCTTGTGAACAGCAGCAGTCCCGTCGTATCCATATCCAGTCGCCCTACGGGCATCAGCTTCCTGGTTCTCCATTTATCCGGCAGCAGGCTCATCACCGTGCTATGAAGCCCGTCGCCGTTCGCGGTCAGCACACCAGCCGGTTTGTTCATCATCACGACCGGCGCGGGAGCGCTGATGATAAGTTCGCCATCAAACGCCACGCGATCCTTCGCGGGATCGACATGCAGCGCTCCGTTGCGCTCCACCTCGCCGTTCACGGTCACGCGATCCTCCCTGATTATCCCGCGTATCTCGCTGCGCGTGCCGTACCCTTGACCAGTCAGCAGCCTATCCAGCCTCACAACATGCGACATTCAGCGCTGTCACCTCGTTTTGTTATACCTTTGGCAGTATTCCCAGTATATATTGCCGCGTTGGATGATCCTCGCGGTATTCACGCTTCATCTCCAGATAGAACGCGTAGAAGCTCGCCCATGCCAGCGGTCCCACATACAGCCACAGCAGTTGGTTAGCGCACAGCACGATCAGGAAGAATCTCTTCAACGTCACGCTCAAGTATTCCGTAAACCCAAACACGCCGCCCAGCGGAGTAATCAGCGGCATCAGAATCAGCGAGCCTATCGCGGGCAGGAAATAATACAGGAAGCTTAGCCACATACCCAGCAGCCGCGCCTTATGTCCGCGCGTCAGATAGCGGCTTGCGCGCATCGCCCGCCTTGCGGGAAGTTTCTTCTGACTTGCCAGCACACACGGCATGAAGCTGTATGCCAGCCACCTATCCACAAACCGCCACGCAAGAGCCACGAACGACGCAATCGCCAGCCCAGCCAGCGACGGGATGAACCAGAGCATATATTGATTCAGTTCCTCCGGGTAGATATTCAATATGGTCATGCCGCCCGCATATATGCCGGACGGTATGACCAACGCGGCCAATCCCCATATGGATAGCCACAGCGCGCTGTAAGCCATGCCGCCCAGCGCGCGGGCGTACTTCTCCTTGAAACAATTGAACGCGCTCAGCGGCGGCGGCTTGCTGCCGCACAGCAGCTGCCGGAAATACTCCGCTCGCGAAACGCGCATCGGCTGAAACACTAGCGCCCACGCCACCAGCAGTATAGCTATACCCGGCGCGGCGCGCAGCAGACTTGGCGAAACCACAGCGAAGTCAGGCAGCGTACCCGTCGCGACGAGCGCGACCGACGTCTTCCACCCGCCGAACATATTGACGAATTCAGATATGGCGGCGTATACCGCCGTCCACAGCGTCTGGAATGGTCTTAGGAAAATATGCACACCGCCGTGAACCGCCGCGATCGGCAGCACCCCCAACGCCAGTGCCAGCAACGGTCCGCCCCATGAGCGGTGCAGCAGATCACGGACGCGCGCGCGAATATCCGCGTTATCGGCCGAGTACATCTGACCCTGCTGATTCAGCGGCTGGGGAGCGGCTGAAGCGTCCTCCAACTCACGGTTTTCGCTCCGGCGTATCAGTATATACCACACCCCCGCGCCAACGAACAGCACGCCGCCGCCGATCGCCAGGTATATCCAGTATGGTTCGATCAGCAGTATCAGCGTGATAAATCCCAGCCACGGCACGTTGAACACAATTGTATCAACAGGCAAATACTTGGCGGCGACTCCGACTAGCGCGGCCAGCAATCCAATCAGCGCGAGTAAACCCGCGAAGAATCTCTTCATCAATAATAACCTCCCGGCGCGGCGACGTCAATTAATACAACACATCGACATTATACCGCCAAATGTGCGTAGTGCGCAAGGTTTATTATGTTGTAAATATTAGCTGCAATGGCGGATTAGCCCCATATATGTCGACGGTGAAGTCCTGCTGGCGCCGCGTAGGTAAGGAAGGAGCCACCCCATCTGTCGCTGCGGCGGCAGATGGGGCATCGCCGCAGCGACGCTTACTTGCCGGATGAGCTACTCCGCCTCGAATATGTATACCTGGCTGTCCGCGTCGCCTTGCGCGGGGGTGGGAACAAAACCCGCGTACATCAGCGCCGCTCCATCAAAGACGCGACCTCCGCCTTGCTCTCGATAAAGGTTATCCGCGTTCAGGCCTTTCAGTTTCACTCGCCTTGGCGCTGGGTTGGGCCGCACCACGGGCTGGAACGCGCATAGCACGACCTTCCGCCGATCCTCGGAAACCCATTGCCACGCGGCGTCGCTGATGGCTTGTGAATCGAATGGACTCTGCAACCTCGTGAACCGCGCCGTCTGAAAGAATCCGCGCAGTTCCTTGACGCGTTCAACCTGATCCCGCGTGACGTCCAAGTCGTCGGGATCCAGTTTGCCCAGATCCAGTTCGAACCCAAAGTTCCACCCCAGCGCCGCGTCGCAGCGCATCTTCATTGAGGTGGATCTCCCGGTTTGATGATTCGGGCTAGCACTGACGTGTGCGCAGATCGACGAAGGCGGGTAAGCGTAGCTTGTGCCATACTGAATCTTCAGTCGTTCAACCGGGTCGGTATCATCGCTGGTCCATGTCTGAGGCATGTAGTGCAGTATGCCGGGATCAAACCTCCCGCCGCCGCCGGAGCAGCTCTCAAACAGCACATTCGGGAATCGTGAGGTGATCGCTTCCAGCACGCGGTACAGCCCCAGCATATACCTGTGCTGCGTCTCGAACTGACGTTCGGGCGATTGAGACGTGCTGAACGGCTCGGTCATGTTGCGGTTCATGTCCCACTTAACGTACGCGATAGGAGCTCTTTGCAGCGTCGCGCAGATGGACTCGACGATATAATCCTGCACGTCGGGACGCGAGAGATCGAGTATCAGCTGACGCCGCGCCTCGGTACGCGGACGGCCTTCGGCGTGAAGGCACCAGTCCGGATGTGCGCGGTAGAGATCGCTGTCGGGTGACACCATCTCGGGTTCGAACCACAATCCGAACAGCATCCCGGCTTCGTTGACCTTCCGCGCGAGACCGTCGACGCCGTCCGGCAGCTTCTTCCGATCAACCACCCAATCGCCCAGCGAACAATTATCCGTATCACGCTTGCCGAACCAGCCGTCGTCCAGCACCATCAGTTCCACGCCAATGGCCTTCGCGCGCGTGACGATGTCCAGTATCTTAGCCTCGTTGAACTGGAAGTATGTCGCCTCCCAGTTGTTGATCAGGATAGGGCGCGGCTTGTCGCGCCAAACACCTCGGCACAGGCGGGTTCGGTACAGCGTGTGGTATATATGCGAAACGCCGTTCAATCCATCGGTGGAGTAGACCAGCACAGCCTCCGGCGTCTGAAACGACGCGCCGGGTTCGAGACGCCACTGGCATGTTTCGGGATTCAAACCGATTGACACGCGTGTGTCGCCGTTATTGTTAACGCGCGCCTCGGCCAGGAAACTGCCGCTGTACACAAGGCTGAACGCCCACGCCTCGCCGGAGAACTCGCCTGTATCGCCGCCAACCAGACAGACCCATGGGTTCTCTTCATGACCGGACGCTCCGCGCTGACTCTCTATGCGCAATACCGCCTGACCGACGGTCTCGCGCTTTACCGCGCGTTCACGCGCCCACGCGCCATTTAAGTGAACAAGGTCGTATTCTCCGCCGAAAAACGGCACGCTGGCGCTGAGCATATGGGTGAGCCGCAGCGCCGATGATCCGCCATTGGTCAAGCGTATCGATCGGGTCATCGCGTCCAGCGTCTCGAACACCGTGTATTCCGCCAGCGCTTCCAAGCCGGTCAAATCGTCGCGGAGCGTCAGCGTCAGCGTAGTCGCCTCGCTGTCGTCCTGCGCATATGTAGCGGGTAAACCCTCAAGCGGCGGCTTACCCCGCGTTATGCTGTGCGAGACGTACCGCAGACACGTCATGTCGTCGCCGCGCTCGTTGATGGCGCGCACAGTCGGCGTGCCATACCACCCCGCGCCGCGCGTTGGAATCTCCAACGGCAGCCGTCCGCGCCTCAAGTCGAACGACGCGCCGTCACGGAAGCTCTCCGCCAGATAGCCTACACCGCCGCGCGGCAGGGGCGCGCCCCAGTACAGATTCAGTATTTCGCCCCGCTCATCCAGACGCAGGCAGTATGAAAAAGACTTGCCTGATATATGGAACACTCGCTCGGTCTCGTCAAACACGATCGGCATACGCGCGCCTCCTATCGTTTCATTACACAGCTTCCATGTATTGGTGGTATAGATCGTAGTACACGCCGCGCCTGGCCAGCAGCTCGGCGTGAGTGCCCTGCTCCACAACGCCCTCGTCGGTCAGCACCCATATCACCGTGGCGTTGCGGATGGTCGTCAAACGGTGCGCTATCGTGAACGTCGTGCGGCCTTTCGCCAGGCGTTCGAGGGACTGCTGCACCACCCATTCGCTCTCGTTGTCCAGCGCGGACGTGGCCTCGTCGAGGATCAGGATCGGCGGGTTCTTCAGGAACACGCGCGCGATTGAGATGCGCTGCTTCTGCCCTCCGGAGAGTTTGACCCCTCGCTCGCCAATATGTGTGTCGTATCCATGAGGCATTTGCTCAATGAACTTGTGCGCGTCGGCCATCTTCGCCGCCTCGATTACCTGTTCGCGGGTCGCGCCTGGTCGACCGTAGATTATGTTGTCGAATATAGTGCCGCTGAACAGGTATACATCCTGCTGTACGACGCCTATGCGCCGCCGCAGCGAGTGTACGCGCAGGTCGCGGACATCGTGCCCGTCGACGCGTATCGCGCCGCTCGTCACATCGTAGAATCGTGGAATCAGGCTGCACAGCGTCGTCTTGCCCCCGCCGGACGGACCCACCAGCGCGACGCTCTCGCCGGGTTTGACCTCCAGGTTTATGTGTGTCAGCACATCCCTGGATTCGCCGCTGTACTTGAATGAGACATTGTCGAACGTGACCGCGCCCTTGACGTCGACATATTCCTCCGCGCCGACCTTGTCCTGAATCTCTACGGGCGCGTCCAACAGCTGGTAGAACCTCTCTACGCCCGTAATGCCGCGCTGGAACTGCTCAGTAAACTCCACAATGCGCCGCACGGACGTCAGCAGCGTCGTCACGTACAGCAGGTACGCCACCAGATCGGCCGCCGTGATGCTGCCTCTTATCAGGAACAGCGACCCCGAGACGACGACGAGCAGATACATAATCCCGTCGAACAGCCGCGTGCTGGTGTTGAAGCCTGCCATATAGAAGTACTGCGTCCGTTTGATCTTCTCAAAGTCGTTGTTGCCGCGCGCGAACTTCTCCTCTTCCATATGTTCGTTGGCAAAGGATTTTACAACGCGGATACCAAGAAGGCTGTCCTCCACCTGCGCGTTGATCTCGCCGATTTGACGTCGGCCGGCCAGGAACGCGGCGCGCATCCTCTTATTGAAAAAACGCGTAGTCCACACCATCAGGGGAATCACGCAGAATATGATCAGCGTAAGGGGAACGCTCATCGTACACAGTATCGCGAACGACGCCGCTATCTTGATCGCCGCTATGAAGAATTCCTCCGGGCAGTGGTGGGCAAACTCGGTCACGTCGAACAGGTCGCTGGTAATCCGCGCCATCACCTGTCCTATCTTTGTCTCACTGTAGAATGAGAACGACTGCCGCTGAAGGCTGGCGAACAGGTCGCGGCGCATGGCGGTTTCCATATATGTGCCCATGATGTGCCCGTATGAACTCATATAGAAGTTGGCCGCCGCGTCGACCAGGCGCAGCGCGAGGTATATGCCGCCCATAGACAGTATTTTGCCAACGGTCAGCGCGGCGATATCATTCATTGCTGTATTTGTAATAAATCTTACGATCAACGGCAAAACGATGTCGCACAGCGTGGTCAGCGCGGCGCAGAATAGATCAAACAGCAGTATAGATAGAAATGGGCGGTAGTATGATAGAAACCGATGAATCAGGCGGAACGTTGGCGTCATGTGCTCCAGGTCGGATTTGTTTGGGACGGCTGAGGTCATTTTGACTATCCTTTCAATGCGGCGGCGCGTAGCGCAAAGCGGACGCGTATCCGCAGAATCCCGAAGGGATTCTTACCGTGTATCACCCTACTGTAGCGTACATATCAACTGCATCTATTGTACACGATTTTTATGTTTGGGGCAAGCGGCGCATTGACATGCCGACGCACCGTTTGCTATCCTGTTATCATCAAATTGCAGGAGGCTCATATGCCTTTCACACTCGCCCAGTACCAAGCGCCCGACTTCGGCGAAGCCCGCTTCGCCGACGCGCCCGACGTCCGCTTAATGCCCGTCAGCCGCGACGGCGTCGCGCCGGATGATTATCACGCCACATCCATATTCCCGGAATACTTCAAAGTGAACGGGCAGTGGCTCCTCGCGGAGCAGAGCCGCATGGACTGCGTCGCCGTTTATGAGAACAACCGGATTCACGTGCGCGAGTTCAGGCATCTGCGCAAGGGCGACCTGGTCGCCCTTGGCAGAACGGAGGGTGGCGGCGAGGGTATATTGGTTCACATGAGTGGATTTCGCGGCGCGTCCGCCGGAGGATCGTCGGACGGTTTTGCGTTCAGGCAAGGACGCAGTCGCGAGACGGCGTTCTCAATGGACTACGACAGGCTGTATGATCTGCTTAGATTCGAGCGTGACAACGGGTATATAGTGTGGGTGCTTGGTCCAGCGCTGAGCTTCGACGCGGATTCACGCGCCGCGTTCGCCGCGCTAGTCGATAACGGTTACGCGCACGCACTGCTGGCCGGGAACGCGCTAGCTACGCATGATCTCGAAGGCGCGTACCGCAAGACCGCGCTCGGGCAGGATATCTATACCCAGGCGCTGATGCCCAACGGCCATTACAACCATATCGACACCATCAACCGCGTGCGGCTGCACGGCTCGATCCCCGCGTTCGTTGAGGCGGAGGGCATCCGCGACGGCATCATCCCATCATGCGTAAGGAAGGGCGTCCCGTTCGTGCTGACCGGATCGATCCGCGACGACGGCCCGCTGCCGGAGGTGTTCTCCGACGTGTACGCGGGCCAGGACGCCATGCGGGCGCATCTCTCCCGAGCGACAACGGTCATAGCGATGGCCACTGCGCTGCACACGATCGCGGCGGGCAACATCACGCCCACGTTCCGCGTCATGCCGGACGCCACGGTGAGGCCCGTTCACTTCTACGTTGTAGACGTCTCCGAATTCACCGCGAACAAACTCGCCGATCGCGGGAGCCTCGCGGCGCGTAGCATCATCACCAATGTGCAGGATTTTATTGTGAACGTGCACAAAGGATTGTGCAAGTGAATATTCGACGCCGAGACAGCCTCGCCCCGTCTAATGCGACGAGGGGTCTTTCAATAGACCCCTCGTCGCACCTAGATTATTCAGTTTCCTATGCCTTAACTGACGTGCCGTCCGGCAGACGCGACAGCAGCCACGCGGGCTGACTCGCATCACACGGGTACTTCGCGGCGGCTTTTTCGTCTATATCGACGCCCCAGCCAGGATTGTCGTTCGCCCAAGCCATGCCGCCGCGAATCGCCGCGCATCCTTGGAATACCTCCTGCACCCGAAGATCCTGCTCCATCCCGCACCACTCCTGTATGCCGAAGTTAGGCGTCGTCAGATCCAGGTGCACGTTGGCCATATGCCCTATCGGCGAAACGTCGCCGGGGCCATGCCACGCGGTGCGCACGTCGAACAGCGCGCATTGCGCCGCCAGCGCGCGGGCGGGGGTCGCGCCGCCTATCTGGGATATATGGCATCGAATATAATCGATCCATCGGTTCTGGATCAGCGGTATCCATTCCATCGGATTGTTAAACAATTCGCCCATTGCCAGCGGCACCGCCGCCGCGTCGCGCAACTTCGGCCACCAATGCCCCTGCTCCGGCGACAACGCGTCCTCAAGGAAGAACAGGCGGTACGGTTCCAGCTGCTTGACCAGCCACATCGCGTCTACCGGGGTCAGCCGCTCGTGCACGTCGTGCAGCAACTCGACCTCCTCGCCGAACGCGGAGCGCACATGCTCGAACAGCTTGGGTACGCCGCGCATATAGCTCAGCGCGTCGAAATACGTGCCGGGGCGCGTGTTCTCTGGCGAGTTTAGGTAACGAGTCTTCCCGCCGTAACCGCCGAACTGGCAGCGGATGTACTGATAGCCTTGATCCAGGTATGATTGGATGCGCTCGTCCAGCTGCGCGAAGTCCTTGCCGTCGGCATGGCGGTATACTGGAACCGCGTCGCGCACCTTGCCGCCCCAGAGCTTCCATACCGGCGCGTTGAGACTCTTGCCCAGAATATCCCAAAACGCCATATCGCAGCCGCTGATCGCGTTGTTCAGCACAGGCCCGTTACGCCAATAGCTGCTGTTCATCATCACCTGGAAGTTGTCCTGTACGTTCGTGGCGTCGCGGCCGATGAGCAGCTGCTTCATGTAGACCTCGATCGCCGTAACGACCGCCTTATGACGCTGGGTGAACGTCGCGCAGCCCAAGCCGAACAGGCCGGGCTGGTTCGTGTCGATGCGTACGACTATCAGGTTGCTGCCTTTCATCGGCGCGGTCTCGATCGCGCGGACGTCTGTTACGCGGATCTCTGGCATGATTATTCTCCTTTATGTTGATGGCTCGCACCCGCTAGTTTTTGAATCGCTCGCGGCAATGCGTCCTTGGAATCACCCCACGGCTTGTCATTGTTGCGGTAATCGAACTTGAGCGTGAACCACTCCAGCTCCTTCTCAACGCGCTTAAGGTTGCGCAGTTCGACGTCAATTACCGCCGCGCGCATAGCGCCGTCTGTTGTAGCCGCCAGCACCGCGTCCGCGTGCGCCACGCACAATCCCAGCGACGCGTTGTACCGCTCGCGGAACGGCTTGTCGTTGCTCCACAGCCACACCACGGTTTTTATATAGCGATCCATGGTCGAATCCAGGCGGTCGCACAGCGCGCAGGAACCGCGCGCCTCGCCATCTTGCGCGGCGCGTTTCCAGAACACGCCCTTTTTCGGTTCCATCCACCGTTTCTCCAGCGCGGCGATGGCTTCCTTCATATGGGTATGAGTCATCAGCGCGAGTCCCAAGTGGTTGCCGGACTCGTACAGCTGCGCGAAATGCCTCGCGCAGAAGCCCTTCTCGTTGACCAGCACGCGCATAGCCGGTACCATCACCGAACCGCCGAGGAATTGATCCAGGTATCCCTCCTCCGTCTGATTCCTGAGCGTACACAGCGGGCACTCGCCGCCAGCCGCAAACGCCTCCAGAACAGGGGCCGTGTCGATATGCTGATTGAACATGCAACCCCCATCGGCGGATGTCCGCCGTGTTATTCAGGCGTGATTCGCCGCCGTGTAAATGGCCTTGGCGTCGTCGAAGTATATCTTCTTGAAGTTCGCGACCGGACCGTTGTCCGTTGCGCGCCCGGCCATGAACGCTATATCCTCCGCAGTGACCTCGCCCGCGCCCATCTCGCCTAGCCATACAGGCATGTTCAGCCGCTTGAAGTACGCTACTTGGCGCTCAATGCCTTGTTTTGCGGCCTTCGCGTCGTCCGGCTCGCTAACGGCGAACACCTCCCGCGCGAACCTCGCGAACCGCGCCGGTTCCTCGGGGCAAACGTACTCCGCCCACGCGCGCCATATGGCGGTCAGGCTTACGCCGTGCGCAACGTCATATCTCGCGCTTAACTCATGCCCCAGTTTATGCGGCCCGAAGTCCGTCACCGCGCCTAGCCCGGTCAATCCATTATGCGATACGGACGAGCACCACATCAGATCGCTCATAGCGTCGTAGTCGTTCGGGTCGTCATAGACCTTCAGCCCAGCGCCCATAGCCACGCGCAGCAGCGATTCCGCGAACGCGTCGGTCAGCGGGTTGCCCTTCGTATGCGTGAAGTAGCGATCCAGCGTATGCATCAGTATGTCGCTCGTGCCGTACGCCAGCTGCTCCCTGGGCAGCGTGGCCGCCAGCGCCGGGTTCATAATCGCGAACGCCGGACGGTTCTGCGGGCAGCTCAGCCCTCGCTTGACCATCGTCGCGCGGTTGGTAAGCACGGCGGAATCGCTCATCTCGCTGCCCGCCGCCGGAATCGTCAGTACCGCGCCTATCGGAATCGATCTCTCGACAGGGGCAGCGCCTGTCCACATATCCCATATGGCCTTATGGGGATTCGCGACGCTGTGCGCGATGGCCTTCGCCGTATCTATGGCGCTGCCCCCGCCAACCGCCAGCACCGCGTCCGCGCCGAAGGACTTTGCTTTCGCCGCGCCTTCCTCGGCGTACTCAAGGTGAGGATTCGCGCGCACACCACCAAACAGTTCGTACGCCACGCCGGAATCCTTCAGCGATTGTTCGACGCGTCCGATCAGTCCGCTGCGCACTGCGCTCCCGCCTCCGTACACGATGAAGGCGCGTTTCGCGCCGAGATCATTCAGCAGCGCTCCAGCGCGGCTCTCAGTATCCTTGCCGAACACGATCTTGGTTGGAGTCCAGAATTCAAAGTCCTTCATATTGGATCACTCCGTTATTAAATCGTCGTCTGATCGTTATCTAATGAAATTCGTCCAAACCCTCTTCTCGCCTTGAGGGTAGCCGATCCCTGCATTCCTGCCCGCCTCTATACACTTGAGCAGCCAAGCCATGTTGCGTCCCAGCGCGCGCATAACCTGCAGGCCTTCCAGATCCTTGCGCACCTCGTCCGGGCTGTTGCCGTGCACGCTGTTCCAATACTGGCTGGATACTACCGGCATACCCGATATGGTCAGGTACTTGTTCAACTGATCGAACGCAGAGGCCGCGCCGCCCCTGCGGCATGACACCACGACCGCGCCAGGCTTGCCCGCGAACCCAGGGCCAGCATAGAAGAACCTATCCATGAACGAGGTCATGTTCCCTGACGCGGACGCGTAGTGCACCGGACTGCCGAACACAAACCCATCGGCAGTCTCCGCCTTCTCCAGCGCACGGTTCACGGCGTCGTCGAATACGCACCGGTCGTTCAGGTTCGAGCACGCGCCGCACGCCATGCACCCGCGTATCGCTTCGGTTCCCGTCTGGAATATCTCCCAGTCAACACCCGCCTCGCTGAGCGTCTTACCGATTTCGCTCAACGCGGTGTAGGTACAGCCTTGCTCGTGGGGACTGCCGTTGATCAGTAATACCTTCATAGTGGATTATTCCTCCCTGCGTCTCATCCTTTGGAAATAGAGCGGTATGGTTACAGCACCTCCTGCTTCAGCCACGCGGTTCCCTTGAACCTCCATATGAAGAATATGGAGCGCACAATCCAGTCGATGTACATCGCGATCCATACGCCGTTCAGGCCCATTCCGAAGGCCAGCGCGAGCAGGTATGAGAACCCGACCCTGAACGCCATCATCGACCCAATAGATACGATCATCGTAAACCGAGCGTCGCCCGCTCCCCTAAGCGCATTTGGCAGCGTAAACGAAAACGGCCATGTCAGCCACGTGTGCGCCAAGTAGACGGTTATTAATTCCCACGCGAGACCCAGCGATCTGTCGGACAGATTGAAAATATTGATCATACCGCCGCGCAGTATCATCATCGCGCCGCCCAGCAGCGCCATCGCGGCTATGGCGAAACCCATCAGTTTTATAGCGTTGCGCCGCGCCTGGCCGTACGCCTCCGCGCCCGCGCATTGCCCCACGACCGTGATCATGGCAAGGCTCGCCGCACTGCCCGGCATACACGCGAACCCCGCCAGGCTGTTGCCCACCGCGTTCGCCGCAATCGCCGCCGTGCCCAGTGACGACACCAGCCGCATAACGATCAGCTTGCCAACCTGGAACACGCCGTTCTCCACGCCGCTCGGCACGCCGATTCTGAGGACTCGCCGGACATTGGCCATGTTTACCTTCACGCGGAGGATATGCTCGATGAACAGTTCTTGATGCGGTTTTGTGATCAGATGCAGAAATACCGCCGCGCCCGCCACGCGCGA
>JAISBH010000192.1 GCA_031266295.1 Oscillospiraceae bacterium
GCGCGGATGTTATTGCGGGTTCTCTGATCAAGAACCCTGGCGGCGGACTCGCGCCTACGGGCGGTTATGTGGCGGGCCTGCATGACCTGGTCGAGCGGATCGCGGCGCGGCTGACATGCCCCGGTATCGGTCGCGAGGTTGGTTCATACGACGCAGGCTATCGGTCGTTCTATCAAGGGTTGTTCCTCGCGCCTCACGCCGTGTGCCAGGCGTCGCAGGCGGGCATACTGACCGCGAGGGCGTTCGAAGCGTTGGGTTATGAGGTGAACCCGCTGTGGAGCGATCCGCGCGGCGACATCGTTCAAACCGTGAGGCTGGGCAGCGCAGACCTGGTGCGCAAGCTATGCGAAGCCGTGCAGGAATCGTCGCCGGTGGACTCGTTCGCGAAGCCGACACCGGACGCAATGCCCGGCTATGCCGATCCGGTGATAATGGCGGCGGGGACGTTCGTCGGCGGCGCGTCTCTGGAGTTGAGCGCGGACGCCCCCATGCGCGCTCCGTATGATGTGTATATCCAAGGCGGGCTGACCCGCGCGCACGCCCGGCTGATGCTGGAGCGGGCGATACCGGCTCTAAGGTGAACGTTATATGCGCATTGCGATAATCGGCGGCACAGGCCACAATCACTACCTGCTGGAAGCGATCGAGCGGCGCGGTTACCGTGATCAGCTGCTGGCATACGCGCCCGGCACGCGCGACGAGGATCTCTCCGCGCTGGAGACCCTGTTCGCTCGGCGGAACCTTACGCCCGAACGCTGCCAGGACTGGCGTGTCATGCTTGATCGGATGAAGCCCGATATGGTATGCGTTCAGCCGTGGATGTGCGACATCGCGCCGATCACGGCTGGCGCGCTGGATCGCGGGCTGGCCGTGTTCAGCGAGAAGCCGCTGGCCGTCGATTGGGATCAATGGGATCTCGTCCGGCGCGCGGCACGCCAGAATGCCAAACTATGCGCGATGTTCGGCACTCGCGGGAACGCCGCGTTCATCGCCGCGCACGAAACCGCAGACCAGCTCGGCGACGTACGGCTGGCGTATGGACAGAAGTCATACAAGATGGGCGAGCGCGGTCCGGTCTATCAGCGGCGGCGCTTCTACGGCGGGATGACTCCGTGGGTGGGCATTCACGCGCTGGACTGGATCTATTGGATGACGGGCCGCCGGTTCCTGACTGCGTTCAGCCTTCACTCTCAGGCGGGCAACCGCGCCAACGGCGAACTGGAAACTACCGCCGCCGCGCTGCTCGAGATGGAGCGTGGGACGATCGCGACAGTCTGCGCGGACTATCTGCGCCCGTCCGCCGCGCAGCGTCACGACGACGATCAGTTGCGGCTGACGGGGACGCGCGCCACGCTGTTCGTGCGCAACAACGAAGCGTACCTTGAGTGCTCCGATGCGGCGATACAGAGGCTGCCGTCCCAGGGCGAGCGCAGCCTGTGCGTCGACTTCATGGCGCAGCTGGAAGGCGCGGGGCATTGCGGGCTGACCGCGTGGGACGCGCTGCACGTGACGGCCGCCGCGCTGGCCGCCAGGGAAGCGGCTGACACTCATCAGCCCGTGGCCGTGCCGGAGGGCGATTCCCAAATGCGGTAGGCCAGGCTTATCAAGACGCGCGCCTTCATAGTGTGTAGGAATGATCCTCATCCGCCGCGCCATCCGCCCGTTAACGCGGCGGTGAGGGGATGCTCCTATACCCCTATCAAGGAGGTGCCGCCATGAGTTTGGCTGAGCTGCGCACCAAGGAAGTCGTGAACATAGAAACCGGCACGCGACTGGGTCGTGTGATGGATCTGGAGTTTGTACTGGAAACCGGACAGATCACCGCGTTGGTGGTGCCGGGGGACTTCAGTGTCACCAACTTCATCAAGGGCGAAAAGACGGGCCTTATCATCCCGTGGAACTACATATGCAAGATTGGCGACGACGTGATACTAGTCAAGATAGACGAGGCGTGCAGCTGACGACATGGACGGAGGTTACTCAAGATGCGCTGTATGTACTGCAGCCACCCGGACAGCAGGGTGGTCGATTCGCGTCCGACCGAGGATGGCGTCGTGATCCGTCGGCGGCGAGAGTGCGAACAGTGCGGCCGCCGCTTCACCACATATGAGAAAGTGGAGATGGCTCCGCTGCTCGTAGTGAAGAAGGACGGCCGCCGCGAGATGTTCGATCCGGAGAAGATACGCCAAGGAGTTGTTAAGAGCTGCGAGAAGCGGCCCGTTTCCGCGCGACAGATCGACGAGATCGTCTCCCAGGTGGAAACCCGCGTGTTCGCGAACTTGGACCGCGAGATATCCACCCAGACGATAGGCGAACTGGTGATGAATCATCTGCGCGATATCGACGAGGTAGCGTACATCCGCTTCGCGTGCGTATACCGAAACTTTGGGGACATCCATTCGTTTATGGATGTACTCAATCACCTGCTGGAATCGCGGGACGTCGTATCCTCAAAAACGGATAACGGCTGATTTCTCAGCCGCCATCCGCGAAAGAAGAGTCTATGAAGAGTCTGCTAGGAAGAAGTTATCCCCCAAAGATAACCCGAGATAACCTTTTAACGGCGCGATAAACCCTGTGTTATTGTTCCATCTGGCGGCCGACGATGCTCGCGGTCGTCTCGGCCACCTTAAGTTCCGCGTCGCCCATCTCAGCGCCGTTCTCGCGGCTGACCAGCAGCACGCCGCCGATCGGCTCGCCGTCGGCGATGATCGGTGAGAACACCTGCGCGGTGTAGCTGGACGGCTCTTCCTCGTTGGTGATGGCCATGGGCTTGCCGCCGCCGGAGCGGTTCAGCGTAAGGCTGACGCGGCCCTGTATCGCGCTCTCTAGTTCGCGGCTGATGGGTTTATCCCACAGTTCCTTGCGCGGGACGCCCGACGCGGCGACGACCATGTCGCGGTCGCAGATGCACGCGATATGCCCCATTGAGCGGAAGAGCGACTCCGTGTAATCCTTCGCGAACGCGGAGATCTCGCCAATCGGCGAGTATTTCTTCAGGATAACCTCGCCGTCGCGGTCGGTATAGATTTCAAGCGGATCACCCTCGCGAATCCGCAGCGTCCTGCGTATCTCCTTAGGAATGACGACGCGTCCAAGCTCGTCGATCCTGCGTACGATCCCAGTTGCCCTCAATGTGGTGCCCCTCCTCTTGCTCGCCGGTATAACCCCGGCTGGCTGGCGAACTAACTTGTTTGGTCGTGATGGTAGTATGTAGCGGATAAGGTTGTTTTATCCGTTAGTTCCAGATCGACGGCGCTGGAAATCGATGGATCTTTTCGGAATACACGGTGAACGCGTAAACGGGAGGCTTAATGTCCATTATAGCATCAAACCCCGAGCTTCGGCAATCCGGTTTCGAGAAAATAACTTGGGCGCGCGATCATATGCCGCTACTTGACGCCGTCGGCGCGCGTCTTAAGGAATCCCGCGCGGTCAAGGGCAAGACCATCGCAATGTCCATTCATCTGGAGGCCAAAACGGCTAACCTTGCGTTAACGCTGCATCGCGCGGGCGCAAGCGTGTTCGCCACCGGTTCCAATCCGCTCTCAACCCAGGACGATGTATGCGCCGCGCTGGCCTCCGAGGGCGTAGAGGTATTCGCGAGGCACGGCGCGTCCGCCGAAGAGTATACCGCGCACCTTAAGGCGGCGCTCTCCTCCTATCCCGACATAATCATCGACGACGGCGGCGATCTGGTGGAGTTGATCGAGGATCACGGCATAGGGCGCGCGGATCGGTTTATTGGCGGCTGTGAGGAGACGACGACCGGCGTCCTCCGCCTAAAGGCTCGCACGCGGCAGGACAGGCTGTCGTTCCCGATGTACAACGTCAACGACGCCATGTGCAAGCATCTGTTCGACAATCGGTACGGCACTGGGCAATCCGTCTGGGACGCGATACTGCGCACGACCAACCTCAATGTCGCGGGCAGCGTGGTCGTCGTCGCGGGCTACGGCTGGTGCGGCAAGGGCGTGTCCATGCGCGCGAAGGGACTAGGCGCTCGAGTGATCGTCACGGAGGTGGATCCGGTCGCGGCGATCGAGGCCGTGATGGACGGTTTCACCGTTATGCCGATGGCGCAGGCCGCTCCTCAGGGCGATTTCTTCATCACGGTGACGGGCTGCCGGGACGTGATCGGGCCGCGCGTGTTCAGCCTGCTCAAAGACGGCGCGGTCCTTGCCAACGCGGGGCACTTCGACGTAGAGGTAGAGGCGAGGCTGCTGCGCGAATCCGCCGTGCGCTCATGGAAGGCGCGGGAGAATATCGAGGGATTCGAGATGCCTTCCGGCAAGAAACACTACCTGCTGGCCGAAGGCCGGCTGGTCAATCTCGCCGCCGGAAATGGGCATCCTGTCGAGATAATGGACATGAGTTTCGCGCTGCAGGCGTTATGCGTCGAGTCGCTCGCACAGTGCGGGCGCGGACTGACGGCGGGCGTGCACCCCGTTCCGGCCGAGATAGACCGTTGGGTCGCGCTGCGGAAGCTGAAGTCCCTCGGCGTTGATATCGACGAGTGGACGGACGAGCAGCGACAGTATGTTATGGGTGAATCATGAGTATTATACGAATCAATAATATCGACCTGTGCGTCGGCAGCGAGGACGGTGTCTCGCTGCCGTTCATACACGACGCGTGCATGGTCGTCAGCGACGGTGAAATACTGTACGCGGGTTCGGCGAAGGACGCGCCGCCGACGCTTCCTTCTGACGAGATGGCCGAGGAGGTAATCGACGGCGGCGGACGGTTGGCGATACCCGCGCTGGCGAACGCGCATACCCACGCCGCGATGACCTTGCTGCGCGGCGTCGGCAGCGATCTGAACCTGAACGACTGGCTGAACACCGCTATATTCCCCGCCGAGGATCGTCTGACTGCGGAACGCTGCCGCATTGGCGCGACGCTGGGCTTCCTGGAGATGCTGCGGTTTGGCGTGTCCGCGTGCGCGGATATGTACATGTTCATGGACGCGTCCGGGGAGGCTGCGGCGTTAGCGGGTATCCGGGCGTGCCTGGCAAGGTCTGTTGTGGGCGACGAAAACGGCGACGGAGGGCGGCTGGCTGAATCCATCGCGCTGGCCGACGCGTGGCACGGCGCGGAGCATGGTCGCGTCCGCGTAATGCTCGCGCCCCACGCCGAATACACGTCCACCCCGAAGATAGTCCGCGCGATACGCGACGCGGCGGTCAAGCGCGGCCTGGGCATACACGTCCACATCTCCGAGACGATTGCCGAGGTCGAAGGCTGCCGCGAACGCAGGAATGGGCTGACCCCGCCCGCATACTTCGAGTCGCTGGGACTATTCGACGCGCCGACGCTCGCGGCGCACTGCGTCGCGGTCACCGCCGACGACGCGCGGATACTGGCCGAACACAATGTCGCGGTGTGTCACAATCCTGTATCCAACCTGAAACTGGCCAGCGGGATCTCGCCCGTTCCTTTATTATATGGCGCCGGAGCGCGCGTCTGCCTGGGTACCGACGGCGCGGCGAGCAATAATAACCTGAATCTCTGGGAAGAGATTCGATTAATGTCAATACTGCATAAAGGCGTGAGCGGCAATCCATGTATTATTTCGCCAGCGCAAACTTTTAACGCCGCAACGTTAACGGGAATGCGCGCTATGGGTTATAATAACGTCGGCCTATTAAAGCCTGGATGGCGCGCGGACGTGACGCTGATCGACCGCTCGGGGGCGCATCATCAGCCGCTTATTGATCCGGCGGCCGATTTGGTGTACACTACTCAAGGCTCGGACGTCTATTTGACGATGGTGGACGGGATCGTCCGTTACCGTGACGGACAGTATCCCGGAATTGACGCGGAACGGGTGTATGAGTCGGCGAGGGCGGCGTCGCGCGCTATGCTGGGATAATTGCGAGGGAACCATGATTGTATAACACCGCTTATTTCCCGGGCAAGCCGGGCAGGCCGCGTATGTACAGGCTGCTGGGGATCATCTGTGCGCTGTTGGTGGTCGCCATCGTCGTGTTGCTGTTCGTCATGACGCCGCCTGGCGCGCCGCCCGGAATCCCTGACGGCGAGGAGATATACGAGGGCGGGCGTGATTTGGACGCCGTCGCGCTGTCCGGGGCGGAGATTCAGCCTACCGCAGCCGGATTGACGCTCACGCTGTCGTTCACGGGGTGGACGTCGGCGGGCGAAACCGTACCCATCCAGAGCATACCTCAGCTTACGGTAACGCGCTATCAAAACCCCGAACGCCTGGCCGTGACCGTGCCCGACTTGGCGGACTGGTCGGTCATAGCCGACCTGACGCTGCCGCACACGCCGAACGTCCGTATCGAAGGCGTGTTCTGCGTTGATCGGACGCTGTACTGGCAGCTGACTGGGCCGGTAGCGGTGTCGCTGTCGGGGCAGGGCGGCAGCCTGGCGCTGACGCTGGAACCGGCGGCGCGTCAGCAGCAGCCGGGTTGGGTTGTGCTCGCGGACGCTGCCGACCGGGTCGAGTATGTGCCGCTGCTGGGTTCGCTGATGCAGTCGGGATTCAGTCCGGTGCGATGCGCGGACGGCGGTACGGTTATTATGCAATCCAAACGGTTCCCGAATAAATCGGACGCCGCCGCACTCGAACGCAGAACGCGCGCGCTATGCGAGACGGCGGGAACGCCCGCGTCTGTGCGTGTCGAATATTTGAACGGCGATCGGCTGCCCCAGGCGAATCCATACCCGGACGACGAGGAGTTGTCGCGGTTGTTCGATGGCGCTCAGGCCGAGATGCTCATGCGCGACGCGATTATACTATCCAAGGCCGAGAAGTCACCTACATTCTTCGTGAAACGCACCAACGGCACGCTGCTCACGCTTGGCGAGACCGGCGCGCGGGAAGCTTTGCCCGTGCAGCATATACCGGGCGCTCAGCGCGCGACGCTAAGTCCCAGCGCGCGTTATGTCGCGCTGGCCACGGATATCGGCGATCTGCAGATCATCAACGTGCGAACCGGACGCGCAGAGATACTGAACGAGACCACGCCTAACGAAACGGAAGTACGCGTTGAGACCACGGAAACATTCGCGTGGTTCGGCGAAACGATGCTGGCCGTGATGATGGGCGATCCGCTGCGTTTCCTGTCGGTTGACGCGGCGCTGCCCCTCGACGAGCCGGACGCCATCCGCAGCATCGACCCGTATCCCGGCGTCGAGGGTGAGATGATAGGTACGGCGGACAGGCTGTTCCTGCTGGACAAGCGGCGGATACTGTATCGGATCACGCCATCGGACGCGTCGCGCGCGGCTATCGGTCTGGCGGAACGGTTCGCGGTATCGCCCGACGGAACGCTGGTCGTGACGATGAGCGGCGACGAGCAGGGCGCGACGCTGATAGCCAATGACCTTAATACATGGCGTGAGACGCTGATCGGCGTCGGGCTGCCAGTCGCGGATATATGCGTGGTCGACGCCGGCACGGTGTATATCCTGATGAAGGAGTCGTCAGGATATCGCCTGTACCGGTATAGCGTTCGCTTCGGCGGCATGACCGCACTCGCGCGCCTGCCTGAATCCCGGCTGTATCCGTCGGACTCGCCGAACGCTCTGATCGTTAACAGCCTCGGCGCGGACGGCGTATGGTCGGTGTACCGTCTGCGGTTCGAGGGCTGATATGCACAGGATGCTGGGCAGGCTGTGGCGGGGACTGCTGTTGTTGCTGATAATGATCGTGTTTGGCGTGCTGCTCTACCTGTCGATCATTCTGACCGACTCGCCGGAACGCAGGGCGTCGCCCACACACACGGGAGCGGCTGCCGAAGTGGAGGTTGTGATATGGATTTGAGTCAAGCGCGGTCGCGAATAGACGCGATCGACGATTCGATAGCGGATTTGCTGGTCGAGCGTATGAACGTCGTGGGCGGCGTCGCCGCGTACAAGGCCGCGAACGATATGCCCGTTGTGGATCCCGCGCGGGAGCGCGCGGTGCTGGCTCGCGCGGCCGATCGTGTCGGCCCGGAGCTGGAGACGGCGGCGCGGCGTGTATTCGAGACGCTGATGGACGTGAGCCGCGCACGGCAGCGCAAGTCGCTCGGCGTTGAAAGTCCGCTTTCCGCAAGCGTGCGCGCCTCCGTCTATGCGGGCGCGGATTTTCCGGCCCGCGCCACGGTCGCATGTCAGGGTACGGAGGGATCGTATCAGCAGCAGGCGTGCGACGCGCTGTTCCCGCTGGCCAGCATACTCTACTTTGAGGATTTCGCCAGCGTATTCAACGCGGTGGAGAAGGGGTTGTGCCGGTTCGGCGTACTGCCCATCGAGAACAGCTGGGCCGGATCGGTTACGGAGGTATACGATCTGCTCGCGTCGCGCTCGTGCACGGTCGCGCGCACGATCCGCCACCCAATCGATCACGTGCTGCTCGCGCCTCGGGACGTTCAGCTCGCGGACGTCAGGAAGGTGTACTCACACCCCCAAGCGCTGGCGCAGTGCTCTCAATGGATAAAGGCTCATCCCGCGATTGAGTCCATACCGCTGGCGAACACAGCCGTTGCGGCCAAGCGCGTCAAGGACTGCAAGTCGGGCGATGAGGCCGCCATAGCGTCGGGCGCATGCGCGCAGTTGTACAGCCTGGAGAAGATCGCTTTCGATATCGCCAACAGCGCAAGCAACTCAACCCGGTTCATATGTCTGAGCCGGGAACTTGTGATTACGCCAGACGCCAACCGGATCAGCATGATACTCACGCTGCCTCACAAACCCGGCTCACTGTACGCGATGATGTCGCGCTTCGCGTCGATTGGACTGAACCTGACCAAGTTGGAGAGCCGCCTGATCCCCGGCAGCGATTTCCAATTCCGGTTCCATATCGACATTGAGGCGGATGCGCCAGATCCTCGCGTGCCCGCTCTGCTTAGCGATCTGGAGCGCAGCGCGGAGCGTATGCGTTTCCTCGGCTGGTACCGGGAATTATGATCGAGTTCGGTCTGGTCGGCGAGACGCTGGGCCACAGCCATTCACCTCGCATCCATCGCGCGTTGGGCAATTATTCTTATGGATTAATAGAGGTTGATCTGGCTGGACTGGATCGCCTGCTGTGTGGGCGGGCGTTTCGCGGTCTGAACGTTACGATACCATATAAAGTGGACGCGATGGGTTACTGCGACGCGTTGACCGACGAGGCCCGCGAGATCGGCAGCGTAAATACGCTGACGTTCGACAAACAAAACCGCTTGTGGGGTCACAATACCGACCTGTATGGGTTCGAGACGATGGCGCGGCGCGCGGATATATCGTTGACTGACCGCAAGGTGCTGATACTGGGCAGCGGCGGTTCCTGCCGGACGGTGACGGCGGCGGCAAAACGCGCGGGCGCTCGAGAGATTGTAGTGGTGTCGCGCAGCGGCTGTGTTGATTATGACGTGGCGAAACGGCTGCACTCCGATGCTGACGTCGTCGTCAACACGACCCCGGTAGGGATGTATCCCAATAATGGAAACGCTCCGATTTCGTTATCTGACTTCCCGCAGTGCGTCGGCGTATTGGATCTGGTATATAATCCGCTGCGCACCGCCCTGCTGTTAGACGCGTGGGATCGGGGGATCCCTCACGCGGACGGGTTGACGATGTTGGTCGCGCAAGCGCTGCGCGCGTCGGAGTTATTCACGAACACCGCGATTAACGCCGATCGCGTCGGCATGATCGAGGCTGACATTCGCTCCCAGCTGTCGAACATAACCATTATCGGAATGCCAGGTAGCGGGAAATCAGTCGTAGGTCACGCGCTTGCCCGGCGGTTCTCGCGGCCTTTCGTCGATCTCGACCAGATGATCGAAGCACGCGCGGGCAAGACGATTCCCGAGATATTCGCTGAATCGGGAGAGACTGTCTTCCGCGAGATAGAGCGGGCGGCTGCGGCGGACGCCGGTAAGCGCGGCGGCCAGATAATCGCGGCGGGCGGCGGTGGCATACTCGATCAGCGCAACGTTGACGCGTTTCGTCAAAACGGACGATTGCTGTGGCTGCGCCGACCGCTGGAGTCGCTGGAGCGGTCGGGAAGGCCGCTGTCGGCAGGGTTCGACGCGCTGGCCGAGATGGAACGCGTTCGTTTACCCATATATGGGAAGCTGAGCGACGCGGCTGTTGATAACACCGGATCATTGCCGAATGTGATTGAGCGCGCGGAAGCGGCTGCGTCCGGTTTGCTGTATCTGTAACACAGTGTTTATAAAATGGCATTTATAAAAGGGTATTGATAAAGCGGTATTTACAAAACGGTATTGTTAAAACGATATTGCAAGGCGGTGTATAAATGCGCATCCTGGTGCTGAACGGGCCAAACCTGAATATGCTGGGCGTACGCGAGCCGGATATATACGGTCGGCACACGTATGCCGATTTAGTTGCTTTCATTGAGGAAACGGCGGAACGACTGGGCGTAATGGCGGATGTGCGTCAGTCCAATCACGAAGGCGAGCTGGTCGAGTGGATTCAACAGGCGATGGGTACGGCGGACGCGATCGTGATCAATCCAGCGGCATACACGCACACCAGCGTTGCGATACTGGACGCGCTGAAGGCGGTCGCGCTGCCTGCGATAGAGGTGCATCTATCGGATGTATCCGCGCGCGAACCGTTCCGGCGGATCAGCTATGCCGGCATGGCGTGCAGTGAGACATACGCGGGCTTGGGCTTCGATGGTTACGCGCGCGCGATGGAATCGCTGGTTGTCAAGAAATAATATTCGGGGGTATCATCATGCTGAGATTTGCCACACGGACAGATGAATTCACTCAGTCCAATATATTCACTTTGCTTGAATATAAGCGCCAGGCCAGAGCCTCTCGCGGCTTGCCTGTGTACAACCTATCGGTGGGTACGCCGGATTTCCCGCCCGCGCCTCATATTATGCAGGCTGTATGTGAAGCGGCCGCCGATCCCGAGATGTATAAATACGCGCTGGTCGACTCTCCGGAGCTGCTCGAGTCCGTAAGGCGGTGGTACGATCGCCGCTATGGAGTCTCGCTGGAATCCAGCGAGATAATGAGCGTCGCGGGGTCGCAGGAGGGTATCGCGCATATAGGATTGGCGCTGCTGAATCCCGGGGAGACGCTGCTCACGCCTGATCCCGGCTACCCGATATTCGACATTGGGCCAAGGCTGATGGGCGCGAATACCGCGCGTTATCCTCTGCACGCTGTCAACGGATATCTACCCGATCTTGAGGAGATTGGAAGGACGATGCCCGACGGCGTCCGCGCGATGATCGTATCCTACCCGATGAACCCCGTGTGCGCAACGGCGCCGCGCTCGTTCTACGAGGAATTGGTTCGGTTCGCCAACGAGCGCGGTATATGGATCATCCATGACAACGCGTATTCGGAGATCACGTACGACGGGTATGTAGGCGGGTCGTTCCTGTCGATCGACGGCGCGAAGGAGATCGGCGTCGAATTCAACTCGCTGTCCAAGTCGTACAATCTGACCGGGGTGCGGGTGTCGTTCCTGCTGGGGAACGCGGGGCTGCTGCATCGATTCTCGGCGATGCGATCCCAGTTTGATTACGGACTGTGCAAGATATTCCAGCGATCGGCCATTGCCGCTCTTGACGGACCGCAGGAGGGCGTCGCCGAGCAGCGCGCGCAGTATCAGCGGCGGCGCGACGCGCTGTGCGGCGGGTTGCGTCGAATCGGCTGGAACATAGCCGACTCGAAGGGTACGATGTTTGCGTGGGCGCGCATTCCTGACAGGTTTGGAGACGACGACGAGGCGTTCGTCTCCGAGCTGATCGACAGGGCGGGCGTGATCGTGATTCCCGGCTCGGTGTTTGGCCAGTTGGGGCGCGGACACGTGCGACTGGCGCTGACGATGCCGCCGGAGTCGATTGACGCGGCGGTGGACACCATGGCGAAGAGCGGCATATTGGGGTGAGGTTATCGGCGTATCGCCGATGCTAACTGATAAACATTAGCGAGACGCATCATAAAAGGAAGAAGCGTTGATTTTTAGGAAACAATGACGCTAACTAAAGCCGTCTTGGTGACGGCTTTGTTTTACCAGTCCGCATAATGGGCTGGTTTTCTACTTTTGGGCTTTCACCCACTGCTCAATCTCCTGCGTTGATCTACCATAATCTGACGCAATGTCGATAATTGAAATTCCGCGCCTGAACATTATCCTTGCGGCTCTTTGCTCGCCCTCGGTGCGCCCTAATTTAATCCCCTCATTCATCACCGCCGAAAACTGGCTATCCCTATCCATTTGAGCCATCATCCTAGAGCGAAACAGCGCATGCTCATGTTCGTCCTTATTCATTTTGGACTTTCACCCATCGTTCAATCTCATTCGTTGGCTTATTATACTTGAACGCTATGGTAGCCAGCGGGATTCCCAGCTCAAACATTATCCTAACAGCTCTTTGCGCAGCTAACATTTCCCCCTCGGCGCGCCCCTCGGTGCGCCCTAATCGAATTCCCTCATCCCTCACCGCCGAAAACTGGCTATCCCTATCCATTTGAGCCATCATCCTAGAGCGAAACAGCGCCCGTTCGTTTTCATCCTTGCTCATGGTGGTAAGCAGTTCGTATGCCACGCCTATCTCCTCCCACTCCTTAATCAATTCGCGCAGCTTATCAGTCTTGCCCGGATTGTCGGCAATAACCATAAAGGTAACAAACGCCTCCAGCCGAATTAAAGCCGTCTTGGCAGCGGCTTCGCTTTATCAGTCCACATAATGGGCTGGTTTTCTATTTCTGGGCTTTCACCCACTGTTCAATCTCCTGCGTTGGTCTACCATACTCTGACGCAATGTCGATAATTGGGATTCCGTGCCTAAACATTATCCTAGCGGCTCTTTGCGCACCTAACATTTCCCCCTCGGTGCGCCCTTCGACGCGTCCTTCGGTGCGTCCTTCGGCACGTCCTAATTTAATCCCCTCATTCATCACCGCCGAAAACTGGCTATCCCTATCCATTTGGGCCATCATCCTAGAGCGAAACAGCGCCCGTTCGTTTTCATCCTTGCTCATGGTGGTAAGCAGTTCGTATGCCACGCCTATCTCCTCCCACTCCTTAATTAATTCGCGCAGCTTATCAGTCTTGCCCGGATTGTCGGCAATAACCATAAAAGTAACAAACGCCTCCAGCCGAGTCATTTTCTTCGCCTCTTTATCCAGCAACGCTCCTATTTTAGTCAGCTCAATGAATATGATACCAACGTCATCGGCTAACGTTTCACCGTCCTCGTCGCGGAAAAGGAAACGGTGTACATAACGGTCGTTCCTGTCAAAAACAGAATACCCTAAGAACGTCGTCTGGTAAGCCCCAAGCATTTTCCCATACTCCACGCCTTTTCCGCGCTGGGACGCGTAGAGGTCGCATACTCCAAAAGTCGCACGCGCCTTGATCATCCGATGCCCTGTTTCTTTATTGTCGCCGTCCATGGCGGCGGCTTGCATTTCAATTGCCACCTGATCCCCTGTATCAGTGCGGCAATTGACGTCGAACCGTTCGTTTTTATCGTCCGGCGATTCTTTAGGCAATTCAGTATTGCGTATGGTCACTTCGCGGACGTTGGCTTTCAACAGCCCGGAGGTAACAAGCCGAAGCACCGGCTGCGCGTCAGCGTGAGTAAGCAAACGCTTGAATACCAAGTCGTCCTTGACTGGCAGAATCTCCGGGACTCTAACGATCGCGTCGCTCACCAGCTTTATCCCTCCGATTCAGCTGCCGTTCATCATCCCAAGCTTATCACAATTCACCGCCGAATACAACGACAATCTTCCCCATTTTTACAGTAATTCCCAATTAATTGTGCGCTGGTTATAGTTAAAATTTTCATGAACAAGCCCTGACCGCAGACCAGGGCCTGTTCATGAAAAAGCCGTAAAGGCATGAGAAACAACGGAATCAAGCACGGAGGGATTGAGTGCGCAAGCCCACATTTTCATGGGGCCGCTGGGTGGGTTATCATCCGGCCAA
>JAISBH010000204.1 GCA_031266295.1 Oscillospiraceae bacterium
CGAAAAGTACATCGTGAAGATTATGAACAATGTGATAGCGACCCGTCCCGTCAGATATGACCGCGACAACCCGAACGCGCCGCACACGGTCAGCGCCAGACTGATAGCCACTCCTGCGATTACGTACAAGAGCGTATTGCCGTACCCCGTCCAGATGGCCGGATACTGGAACACCAGCTTATACGTAGCCAGCGAGAACTCCCGCGGCCACAGCAGGAACTTGCTGCCGCGGTACACGGCGACGGGGTTGGACACGGACGCCACTAACACATAATAGACAGGATAGACGCACACGAGTACCAGCAGCGTCAGGATAGCAACGTTGGCCGTATCAAACGCCACGCTGCCCGCCGACCGTTTGTTGATCATTCCCGTCTCCCCTCACCACAGTCCGCTGCCCGTAGCGCTGCGCGACAGCTTGTTTGCGGACAGCAGCAATATGAAATTGACCACCGAGTTGAACAGCCCCACCGCCGTGGAATAGCTGAAGTCCTGCTCCAGCAGACCCTTGCGATAAACATACGTAGATATAACATCCGCTGTTGAGTACACGGTAGTCGAGTATATCAGCAGTATCTTTTCATAGCCCAGCGAGAGCATCTGACCGATACGCAGGATCAACATAATCATGATAGTGCCCAGGATACCCGGCAGCGTCACATGCCACAACCGTCCAGCGCGGTTTGAGCCGTCGATCGCGGCCGCCTCATAAAGCTCCTGGTCAATCCCCGCCAGCGCGCTTAGGTATATGATCGATCCCCAGCCGACCCCCTGCCAAACCTCCGAGGCGGTATATACCCCCCAGAATAACTCAGGCCGCACGAGGAATTGTATGGGCTGTCCGCCGAACATCTTGACGATCTCATTGATCATACCGCGTGTTGACAAAAAATCCAGCATCAACCCCGATACTACAACCGTTGAGATGAAATAAGGCATGTATGTCAGCGTCTGCACGGTGCGCTTGAACTTGGTTCCGCGCAGTTCGTTTAACAGCAGCGCCAGTATGATCGACGCGGGGAATCCAAATATCAACCCATACAGGTTGATCATTACAGTGTTGCGCAGCAGCCGCCAGAAGGTATAATTCTGCAAGAAGCTTGCGAAATGCTTGAACCCGACAAAGGGGCTTTTTAGCATACCACGCGTGATGGAGTATCGCTGGAAGGCGATCACGTTGCCGAACATCGGCCCGTAATTGAATATCAAATAATACAGCAGCACCGGCAGCAGTATCACATATACCTGACGATGTTTCGTCATCTGACGCAGGACGGAACGCTTGCGAACCACTATGCCCGGTTGGGTCATGGTCAACCCTCCTTCATAGGCGATAACACGGATACCGCGAGGATTGCCGCGCCGTTAAAGCGCGGCAATCCTTTAATCCAATGTGGTTTACCGGGCGTTGTAGCGATCCAGCGCGGCCTGCTTCAGTTCGATAGCGCGCGTGACGCCCATCGCCTTCATCTGATCCACCATCGTGTCCAGATGTTCCAGCGGCAACTGACCCAGTATGATGCGGTCAATCGTCTCGTCGAAATATGTCAGGATGTCGTTCATGATGGACGCATACTCGGCCTGTTCGTCGCCGGTCATGGACGTCGGCGGCATGATCATCGATTGATCCACGCGGGACATGTACTGCACAACGCAGTCCACGCCGTCTGGATGGGTTGATTGCTTCCACGAGGCGTACCTCTGGATACCCGCGAACACGCTGACCTTGGCCGGGGTATATATAGCGGACGCGGTGTTGATATCGTACTGCGGGTTATTGGTGACAATCTCGGTCAAGATGGGTTCGCCGTCAACATAGTTGTAGCTGACGCCTTCCACACCGTAGTTGCGGATTAGCTCGCCCGTCGGGCTGTAGTTGAAGTCCACCCACTTGATTGCGCCAAGCGGATCCTTGGCCGCAGTCGTAACGGCGAGGCAGCCGCCCATAACGTTCGCGCCAGCTTCGGAGTAAAACACAGGCGCCAGATCGCTGGTTGGATTCGGTCCGCGCAGGTATGGGATGGGTTTGAGCGGACTCTCGATGCCACGCTCTTCAAACAGCAGCGCCAGCTTGGTTACTTGGGTGTTGAACATGAATCCGGCTTCGTCGGCGATCATCGCGGCGTCGATGATGTCGCGGTTGTTCGTCACGTAATTCGGATCGACGAGGTTTTCTTCGACCAGCTTGCGGATGTAGGCGATGCCTTCCTTGAACTCCGGTTCGATCGGCCCGTACTTGGCGATCGTGCCGGTGGGATCGGTCAGGAAGTCATACGTGGTATTGAAGGAGAACAACATCTGGCCCAAACCTTGCGAGGTGTCCGTGCGGAACTTGCCCGCCATCATCGGCACGAAGTTCGAGGCGTCTGAGACATTCTGTTCCTTGAACGCCTTGAGCACGTTATACAGATCGTCCGTGGTGTCCGGGATGGGCATACCGACCTTCTCCAGCCAGTCTACGCGAATCTGCGGACCGTTCCAGATGCGCAGTTCGTCGTCCTTGCGCACGGAGGTCATATAATAGATAGAGCCGTTATCCTGGCGAACCTGCTTCTCTATCTTTGGCAGGTCTGTAAACAGCTGCTTTATGTACGGCATGTCGCCATTATCGTAATACGGGGTCATATCCACGATAACGCCGTCGTCGATGTACTTCTGGATGCCGCCCGTGATGGTCATCCAGCTATAATTGATGATATCTGGCAGATCGCCCGAAACTATCATCAGGTTGAATTGCTCGGCCGCGCCTGTGCCTGCCGGCGGGTGGATCCAGTTGATATGGGTGCCCGTGACGCGTTCCAGTTCCTCGTAGGCGACGGACGCGTGTATGTCGTTGCCCGCCTTCACCAGCCATCCGCCAAGCTCCGACCAGATGGTCAATTCCTTGGGCAGACCCTCAATACCGCCTTCTTCCGCCATCGCGGGTGTGAGTGACAGCGCCATCAGCAGCGCGATCATCAGGGCAATCAGTTGGTTGCGTTTCATCGATATGTTCCTCCTCATATTATGCTTCATGCGCCAGTTCCTCTAGCGCTTCCTTAACCCACGGAAACCTCGTATCGTCCACATCACCCGGGATGGTGCAGTCGGCGCCGATGATAAGCCTCTCGTTCGAGCCGAATTCATCCGCATAATCCCGCACGGTCTTTTGGGCGAACGCCTTGACCTCATCCTTTGTGCCACTCTTATAGAGCAACCCCGTTTTGCGGTTGTCAAAGCCGCCGATGACCGTCTTATCAAGGCCAAACAGCTTGTGCCCGTCGTTGAGCGAGAGATTCTCTATGAAGATCGCCCAGTTAAACGCCTGCGCCGGATAATCCTTCCATACCTCCAGGTTGTTCGGCAGACCGGCCCAGCCGCATAGATGCGCGATGTTGACGCCGCCGACGGCGTTTGCGCGGTTGAACACGGCAAGGTCAGACGGCGTGATCATGCGACGATATTCCTCAACGGAGAAGCGATCCTTCTCGGCGCCTTGCAGCGCGACGTATACCCCCGTGCACCCGCCTTCCGTTATGACGGCCTCCGCCAGATCGGCGCATTCATCCGCTATCACCGCAAGTCCTGAGAGCGTGCTCTCTTCGTCTTCCTTCAGGTGGGCCATGATCATATCGTCGCCGGGCCAGCGCATCACGGAGAACGGGGCGAATATGTTGTAGAACGTGAGCGCCTCGCCCTTTAGTTCCTCGTTGATCCGCTTGCAGCGTTCCACCTGGCCTTTAAAGTAGGGGCTGTCCTTGCCCAGCTTCTTGATATGCACCCAGTCGGACGCCTTGCGCGCGCCGTAATCGGCTTGAGATCCGCCGAAACCGTCGCTCATTATCTTCATGTAATCAACCTGCGTGCGGTGGAAATACTCCATCTCCGCCTGAACGCATCCCTCGCCTCGCGCCTTCTCTCCGCCAAAGTGGTACCAGAAACTGAAAGGCGTGCGGTCGACCGGTTTACCCTGAAACGCGTTGAGCACCCTTGTCCTTTTGTCCATTCAAAAACTCTCCTTGTTGTTTATGCCTCGCACAGCAGCGAGAGTATCGCGTCATTGACTCCGGTCATCGCCTCGCCGCCGAGTCTGCCTATGCCCGCCAGGGTCTGCTCAATATCCATGCGCACGATACCGTCGCGCGCGCCCGCGCCCACACCCGCCAACGCCAGCGC
>JAISBH010000207.1 GCA_031266295.1 Oscillospiraceae bacterium
GCAGAACCCGGTCACATAACGATCACCAGAAAAATCGCACCTGCTACTACATACACCATCTATTTCCAAGTTGTCAATAGTCTACAAGCTTAATCGATTACAAAATTTGAAGTCTAAAATTTAAGAATAGATGACAGTCATGCAATTACTATAAGCGGCCTGTTGAGCTGTAACTGCCCTCAGCCTAAAATTTTTACAGCCGAGCCGCCGATTCCAAATTTAAGAATTTTCGATACTATTCGACCGCCTGCAATTGATTTTTCTCGGACGAGACGAGGTTTTTTGACATAAAGCCATCCGAAAATCGGTTTCAGAGGCACAAAACAGCCTCAAGCATCTCGAATTTGGAATTGCTGAATAAGTTTGAATAACATTGACGGCTATCCGGCATAGAGTTACAATAGCGGGAATCGGATGGCCGGATTATGCCATGCGTGTTTTCGTACGCGCGTTCGCGCGTTTCCCCTGGAGGTGAGCGTGGTTGCCTGACGTATCCATCATGCCCGAACCATTCCGCATAGGCGCGGTCAACGTTGGCCAGTCGGTGATAGTCGCCTGGCTGGTTATCGCGCTGCTCATAATACTTATGATAATCGGTCGAACTAGAATCAGCCGGTTCAGCGGCGCGCCAAAGGGATTCCAAGCGTTCTGCGAACTGATAGTGGGCGGGATGCGTGACTTCGCGAAAGGGCAGCTGGGCGAAGCGCATGTTCCGACACGTGGCGCCGCAGATATCGCCGCTCCGGCGGTGTTCACGTTGATGGTCTATGTGTTCGCGACCACCATTGTCGAACTGTTCGGCCTGCCTCCGGCCACCGACGACATTAACTGCACGCTCGCGCTGGGATTATGCGCGTTCATAACCGTGAACGTCACCGCCATACGCGTCAAGGGTCTTAAGGGCCGCGCGCTGGCATGGACCCGCCCGATGACCGGCGTCGCGCCGATACGCATACTGACGGACTGCATCACGCCGTTCTCAATGGCCATACGCCTGTTCGCGAACGTGCTGGCGGGCGGGGTCATAATGAAACTGCTGTATGCCGCCGTTCCCGTGCTGATTCCCGCCGCGCTGGGCGCGTATTTCAACGTGCTGCACGTGGGCATCCAAACGTTTGTGTTCGGCCTGCTCCCGCTGATGTATATCGGCGAGGCGGTTGAATAGATTAGCGGGGGTTCGCCCCCTCTGTCGCTGCGGCGAGCCCCCTCTGTCGCCCCAGCGACAAAGGGGTTAACTTAACCTGTCGCCTATGGCGACAGAGGGGGCGTTCCCCCAGCAGGTACAATCCAACGAAGGGAGATGGTTCGCGTGCCGGTATTGGGACTAATCGCGATAGGAGCGGGGATGTACGGCCTGGCGGCGTGCGGGGTTGGCATAGGCATGGGTATATCCACCGCCCACGCGGTAGACGCGCTTGCCCGGCAGCCGGAGGCGTCCGGCAAGATCAACTCGGCGCTGATGATCGGCATGATTATGATGGAGACCGTGGCCATATATGGGCTGCTGGTATCCATACTGCTGATATTCGTATTGGGCGGGCGCGCTTGACGGAGGTTGTTCCTTAATGGCTGAGATGTTCAACCCGGTATCGATCGCGCTGCATATGCTCAACGCGGCGATACTGGGAACGGCGATGTATTTCCTGTTGTATAGACCAGTGCGCGCGTTCATGCTCAAGCGGCAGAACGCCGTGCAATCGCAGATCGACGACGCCGCGTCAATGAGGGCGAAGGCCGCCGAGCTTCAGCGCGACAGTGAGCGCTTAATCGAAGACGCTCAGCGCAAGGCCGCCGAGACCATCGCCCAAAGCGCGGAGACGGCCGAACGCCGCGCCGCCGAGATCACCGAGCGCGCTCAGGACGAGATAAAGCGCGCCCGCGCCAGCGCGGAGGCCGATATTGAGAAGATGCGCATCCAGGCGCAGGAAGCGCTGCGCGATCAAGCCGCCGATCTCGCCGTGCAGATGGCCGAGAAGTTGATCGGACGCGGCATTACAGGCGAGGATCATACGCGTTTGGTCGGCGCGTTGATCGAGAGGTTGTGAGCGGCGTATGAAGGCCGGGATCATCAGAACGGCATTACCGCTGACCGCGGAGCAACGCGCCCTGTTGCGCGGGAGGTTCGAGGCGAAGCTGGGTCAGCCGCTGGATCTACGCGAGGTGGTCGAACCGTCGCTGATCGGCGGCGTCGCCGTCGATATCAACGGCGTCACATACGACGGATCGATCCGCGCGGCGCTTGAGGCGGCGTCCCGCGATCTGCACAACATGGAACCTATCCGCAGCCTGGACGGCCAGCCGCCAGGCGTTGATCTCACATCCGTCGGCGCCGCGCTGCGGGATCGATTGAGCGGGATTAAGCCGGCGGCGATAATGCGCGGCACGGGCAAGGTACTCAAGACCGGCGACGGCGTAACGACGGTATCCGGATTGTCCGGCTGCCGTTTGAACGAGATGGTCGAGTTCGAAGGCGGCGGCTACGGCATTGCTATGAACCTTGAGGAGGACTCCGTCGGGATCGTTATGCTGGGCGACGACACGGGAATATCCGACGGCCAGCGCGCGTGGGGTACGGGGCAGGTGCTGTCAGTGCCGACGGGCGATGAACTGCTGGGCCGCGTGATCGACCCGCTGGGCGTGCCGCTGGACGGCGGACTGCCCATCCACTCGCTGGGATTGCGCCCCATCGAAGCGCCCGCGCCGTCCGTGCTGGCGCGCAAGCCTGTATCCCGCCCGCTGGAAACGGGGCTGGTCTCCATCGACGCGATGATCCCGATAGGCAAGGGCCAGCGTGAGTTGATCATAGGCGACAGGCAAACGGGCAAGACGACGATCGCGATCGACGCTATCATCAACCAGAAGGGCAAGGACATAGCCTGTTTCTATGTGGCGATAGGGCAGAAGGCTTCATCGGTCGCACAGATTGTCGAATTGCTGCGCTCTCGCGGCGCGATGGATTACACATGCGTGGTGTGCGCCACGGCCTCCGACTCGCCGACGATGCAGTATATCGCGCCGTACAGCGCGTGCGCGATGGCCGAGCGGCGCATGGCCGACGGCGGCGACGCGCTGATCGTCTATGATGATTTGAGCAAGCACGCGGTCACATACCGCACGCTGTCGCTGCTGCTAAGAAGGCCGCCTGGCCGCGAGGCTTATCCAGGCGATGTGTTCTACTTGCACGCCAGGCTGCTGGAACGCGCCGCGCAGCTGTCCGACGAGCATGGCGGCGGGTCGCTGACCGCGTTGCCCATCATCGAGACGCAGGGCGGCGATATATCCGCCTACATCCCAACTAACGTGATATCGATCACCGACGGGCAGATATTCCTCGACGCGGAACTGTTTCGCGAGGGACATAGGCCAGCCGTGAACAGTGGGCTGTCGGTATCGCGAGTGGGTGGCGCGGCACAGACCCAGGCGATGCGCAAGGCCGTCGGTCAGCTGCGTCTGGAACTGGCGCAGTATCGCGAGATGCAGGTGTTCTCTCGCTTCTCATCGGATATGGATAAGTCCACGAAGGATATGCTGATGCGCGGCGAGCGTCTCGACGCGATGCTATGCCAAGATGCGCACGCGCCGCTGTCCGAGCAGGCGCAGGCCGCGATGCTGTTCACACTGACCCGAGGATTGCTGCCCAAGGACATACCGCTGGACACGCTGGAGCGCTGGAAGCGATCCTACCCCGGCTTCCTGAACACATACTACGCCGCGCTGATGAAGCGACTCGAGTCGGGCAAGCGGATTGAGGAAATCGATGAGGAAGACCTGCGCGCCGCCGCTGCGGAATGGATGCGCGAGGAAGAACTGAACGCCAATGGGGCCGTCAAGAAGGCGGGATACTGACCGTGGGCGCGCTACAGGATATCCGGCATCACCGCAAGGTAGTGGAGGACACGCGCAAGATCACCCGCGCGATGTACCTTATCGCGTCCGCGAAGATGAAGCGAGCGATGCGTATGCACGACCAGAACGAACGCTCGTTCGAACGCACGCGCTCAAACATCCGATTCATACTGGAGAGCATACACACGCCGACAAGCAACCCATTCTTTAGGCCTCACGGCGAGCGGACGGCGTACCTGGTAATCGCGGGCGATAAGGGATTGTGCGGCGGGTACAATCACGAGGCGCTGCGGCTGGCCGAATCCACGATTGAACAAACCCCGCCCGATAAGCGATCGCTGTTCACGATAGGGCACATGGCCGCCGACCATTTCATACGCAAGGGTCAGCATCCGGACGTGCAGTATTCGCACGTGATACAGGATCCCACGCTGCGCAACGCGCGGGAGATCACGACCGAGCTGTGTTATCTGTTCAGCGAGGACGCGCTGGACAACGTATATGTTGTATACACCCAACTGCGCAATGGTTCGATACTGACGCCGACGGCGCGCCGCCTGCTACCTGTGTTCCATGAAGATTTTATGGACGCCGCGCCGATTGAGACTCCCGTTCATGGGCTGATGTACCATCCGTCGCGGTTCGAGGCGCTAGATATGATGGTGAAGCACTATTTGATCGGATGGGTATATTCCGCGCTGGTGCAGGCGTTCGCTGCAGAACACTTCGCGCGCATGACTGCTATGTACGCCGCCACCCGTAACGCCGACGAGATGCTAACCCGGCTGAATATTCAATGGGGTCACGCCCGTCAGGCCGCCATTACTCAGGAACTGACGGAGATCGTCGCGGGCGCTGAGGGCGGATTCAGGGGTTAAGCAGCGTCAAGCCCGCATCACCGCGCTATGCTTGACGCTCGCAAGGTTACCCCTCTGACGCTGAGGCGGCAGAGGAGGTTCTCCTGCCCTTACCACCCAACCGTTCACCCCAACACAGGAGGCGTTATGACAGGTACCGTTCTGCGCATCGTCGGTCCGGTTCTCGACGTGAGATTCCCGGACGACACGCTGCCCGCTATTCATACCCTTATGTTCGTGATTGACGGCGAGCGGCGCGTGCCATTAGAGGTCAGTCAGCATCTGGATCACGCGGCGCGGTGCATCGCGCTGGGCGCTACTGAAGGATTAGCGCGCGGTATGTCCGTAGAGGACACTGGCGGGCCGATCACCACCCCGGTCGGCGCAGGCCTACTCTCTCGCGCGGTAGACGTACTGGGCGAGCCTATCGATGATAAAGGCCCGATTACCGCGTCCGATCGATGGAGCATTCACCGCAAGCCACCATCGTTCGACCAGATGCGTCCTGTGACTCAGATATTCGAGACGGGTATAAAGGTTATAGATCTATTGGCGCCTTACGCTCACGGTGGCAAGGTCGGTTTGTTCGGCGGTGCGGGCGTAGGCAAGACGGTGCTGATTCTGGAACTGATACACAACATCGCCACAGAGCATGGCGGATACTCGGTATTCACAGGCGTAGGAGAGCGAAGCCGCGAAGGCAATGATCTGCTGCTGGAAATGGCCAAGTCAGGCGTTCTTGAGAAGGCCGCGCTCGTCTTCGGTCAAATGAACGAACCTCCGGGAGCCAGGATGCGCGTGGCTATGACGGGGCTTACGATTGCGGAATACTTCAGGGACGCGCTCAAACAAAACGTGCTGTTGTTTATCGACAATATATTCCGATTCGTTCAGGCAGGCAGCGAGGTTTCCGCGTTACTAGGCAGGATGCCGTCGGCGGTAGGATATCAGCCTACATTAGCCAGCGAGGTCGGCGCGCTGGAGGAGCGGATAGCGTCCACTGGAGAATCGGCGATTACGTCGGTTCAGGCGATATACGTCCCTGCGGACGACTTGACCGACCCGGCCCCCGCCTCGATATTCACCCATCTGGACGCGACGACGGTTTTATCTCGTTCGGTATCGGAGATGGGCATATACCCCGCCGTCAGTCCGCTGGATTCATCCAGCCGGATACTCGATCCCTCGATCGTGGGCCGTTCGCATTACGATACCGCGCTGGGCGTGCTGGGCGCGCTGCAGCGTTACCGCGAGCTGCAGGACATAATCGCCATACTGGGCATGGAGGAACTGTCAGAGGCCGACCGGGTGATCGTGCATCGCGCGCGGCGGATACAACGTTTCCTATCCCAGCCGATGTTTGTGGCGGAGGTATTCTCCGGGCTGCCGGGACGGTATGTACCGATGGCTGATACCGTTGGCTCATTCAAGGATATACTGGATGGCAAGGCGGACGATCTACCCGAGTCAGCGTTTTACATGGCTGGCGATCTGGACGACGTGCGCCGCGCCGCATCCGGTCAGCTATCCGAGCGGAAACCTGGCTCGCCGGAGTCGTCAACCCTAGACGAAGCGGGGCATCGGTTGAGCATATGAGCAGCTTTCATTTGACGATACTCACGCCTGAGCGAGCGTTCTTCGAGGGCAGCGCGCAGGCGCTGGTCTTTCCGACGGTGGACGGGCTTTACGGCGTGCTGGCCGGGCATCAGCCGGAGTTAGCGATACTCGTCGAGGGACAGTTGTCCATCAACATAGACGGCGTAACGCGTCAAGCCGCCGCAAGCGATGGGTTTGTCACCATACTACCCGAGTCCGTAACCGTTATCCTTCAGACGGTCGAGTGGCCCGAGGATATCGACCGCCGTCGCGCGGAGGAAGCGCGGCGCGAGGCTGAAGAGGCGCTGCGCCAGCGTCAGAGTCAGCAGGAGTTTGTCCTTGCGCGGTCGATGCTGGCACGCGCAATGGTGCGGCTTAGGGTAACGCGGTGCGCTAGCAGCCATGAGCCGCAAGGGTAAGGCGCAGCGTGTCGTGATATATAATCAATATAATTTATAGCGACAAAAACGAACTATCGCATTCTTAACTTACTTCTCATCCTATTTTAATTAATCTATTCCCATTCACTCAAGCTCGAAACCCGCACACGGTATATACTAGCACTGTCGGCAGGAGACAGCGGCTTGAGCGGGGTGATCCCTCTGAACCAATCGAGCTTAGGCACATAGTCGATAAGCTTAACCGGGAATGGTTAATCAAGAAAAGGATGGTGAATCATGAACGCGCATATTAACAGCGAAATCTTGGGTAAGGTAGAATATCTCCGCTCGAAAGCGGACGTCAACTATGAGGAAGCGCTCTCCATGCTCGAACGCTTCGACGGCGATCTGACCCGTGTACTGATTGAGTTGGAGCGAGCGAACCGTATCCACAACTCGCCGCCGTATCACGGGTGCGGTTACACACACCAGCGCGAGGGATTCGGCGTCGACAAGAATGCGCCCCACCGCAGGCATCGCAATCCTTTTGAGAGGGTGGTGCACGTGCTGTTCCACAATCATCTCCAGGTGACGCGTAATGACGAGATCATCATAAACATGCCGGTCATGTTTTATGTAGTATTCCTGATATTCTCGCCGCGTTTGACGATCGCCGGGATTGTCGCTATGCTGTTGTTCGGGTGCCACATAGGCGTCAAAAAAGTGGCGCACAGTATCACCCAACAGGACGTGGCGCAGTTCGCACGCAACGCTGCTGAGAATGTGCATAATACCATAAACAATATATCGGACAACATCCGAAAGGGTTTCGACAGTGACGACAAGGATGAAGGCGGCCCCGGCGAGGGCGGGGAGTTTACGGTGGAGTGACGGCGGGGGGGGGGCGAACCCCCTCTGTCGCTGCGGCGACATCTCCCCCTAGGGGGGCGATGAGGGTTGTCGGTTACGTTACGAGATAGAGTATCGGAGCACAACCGGTTGGCCGAAGCCGATGGATTGTGTATCACGATGGTCCAGGCGAAGCCTGGTCAGGATTTGAAAGGGCGGATAGCCCTTCGCAGGGTCCGGGACGCGGCGCATCCGCGCCTTCGGGAAGGGGACTCACGTCCCCCTCCAGACCTCCCCCTGGGGAACCCCCTCTGTCGCTGCGGCGACATCTCCCCCTAGGGGGGCGATGAGGGAGGAGGAACCGGTTGCGCTCCGGAGCAGACTGTCCAGGTACAACCGGCAGTCCG
>JAISBH010000222.1 GCA_031266295.1 Oscillospiraceae bacterium
AAGGGGGTATGGAAATTTGGATTACCCCATTCGGAGATTAGATTCCGCTCTATTTCTTTGCGTCGACGTCGTGCAAAGACAAACGCAAACATAGTGATCAAAGGAATAGCGATCGCCATGTCAATATAAACACTCATATTTTACCACCTCTTAAAAATGAGTATGACTTTTTATAAACGACTTGTCAAGCGTTGAACACGGGGGAGTACCCAGATGCTGGATTTTATGGTAGAATGTGCGAGTGGGGGAGAAAACGATAGAGGCGGAGAAGCAGTGTCCCTGATGTGTCTTGATGGAGAATCAGATACGGCAGAGGCGTGGGTAAGATTTTTGGGATGAACAAGCAGCGGCGCGCAGCGCACTTCCCAAGACGCGAATGCGCCGCAGCTACCGAGGAGCTTCTTCTAGCCAATCGACTTGATCAGCGGTTTACATATATCGCGGGATTTGATATAATACGCATATACAGTTTGTTGGCCGAAAGGAGACATCGCATGAGCGAACTGCACGTACTGGAGCATCCTCTGATTCAGCATAAGCTTACCATTATGCGCGACGTCAACACTTGCACAAAAGACTTCCGAGAACTGCTCGACGAAATATCAACGCTGATGGTATACGAGGTAACGCGCGGCCTGTCAACGAAATCGGTTGAGATCACAACCCCTATTGGACCTGCGACAGCTCGCGTTTTAAGCGGGAAAAAACTGGGACTGATACCGATATTGCGCGCCGGCTTGGGTATGGTAGACGGAATCATGCGACTGCTGCCCAACGCGCGTATCGGGCATATAGGGCTGTACCGCGATCCGGAAACGCTGAATCCTGTGGAGTATTACTGTAAACTGCCGCCCGATATCGAGGATCGCGACCTTTACGTGCTCGATCCGATGCTGGCGACGGGTGGATCGTCCTCTTCGGCCATAACGTTCATCAAGAATCGCGGCGGGAAGAATATCACGCTGGTATGTCTGATCGCCGCTCCTGAAGGCGTGGAGCGGATACGGCGCGATCATCCGGATGTGGAGATATTCGTCGCCGCGTTGGACGAGCGGCTGAACGAGCACGGCTACATAGTGCCGGGCCTGGGCGACGCAGGCGACCGGCTGTTCGGTACCAGATAATGGATGCAGAGGGGGGATTCCCACACATATGGAGAACAAGCCGGTTAAGAAAAGCAACGTACCCAATTTCAACGACGCGAATTGTAAGCCGTTCTTCTTCGGAGACGGCCCGATCGCCGTACTGCTGATACACGGTTTCACGGGATCACCCGCGCATATGCGTCCGCTGGGCGAGGCGTTGCGCGACGCCGGATACACCGTGCGCGGCATACTTTTACCAGGCCACGCGGAGACGGTCGCGGCTATGGGCCGCACCGATTGGACGGAGTGGTTGGGTGCGGCTGAAAAGGCGCTGAAGGCCCTGCTCGAAACGCACGATAAGGTTGTGGTCGGCGGGTTGAGCATGGGCGGTTTGATCGCGTGCCGCTTGGCTGAACAATATCCGGTGGCCGGATTGCTGTGCTATGCCCCAGCGTTGAGATTCAAGCGCCGTATCAACAACCTCGCGCCGATCGTGAAGCATCTGTTTCCGTACATGGCGTGGGGAACGAACGAACGCCTGAGCAATCCGGGGTTCATGAAGGAGTACAACATCGGCTACTTAGGTATGCCCGTGGCCAAGGTAGAGGACTTGATGAAGATACAGAAGGCGACGGTTCCTGAGCTTAACAAGATCACCTGCCCGACCTTGGTTGTCCAGTCGAAGCTCGACGAGCAGGTACACCGCAGCGTCCCCGACATGATCAAAAACGGGATCAGCAGCAAAACCCGCGAGGTCATGTGGCTGACCCAGTCACCGCACGTGTGCACGATTGGGGCGGACCATGACGAGGTGTTCGAGAGAACGTTACAATTTCTGCGCAAGAATGTAGGATGAGTATAGTATTCCTTAAATAAACGTTACATAAAACCTACGATTGTGTTATATCTCACAACGACTCATGAATTGCGCACGAAAAAGCGCTGTTCATGAGTCTTATTATTGAGTCGCTATACAGTTTGGCGGCTACTATATGGACGCGAAAGGAGAGTGAGAGTTCGATGGCGGGACGAACCAACTACACATATACCGCGATCTACAACCGCTCGTTCGCGAAGCCCGGCAGGTTCTCGGCGGCGGGCGCCTTGACGAAGGCGTATGCTATGGAACCGTTGGATAGGGATGACGAGGATTCAAGCCGCGGCGATACGCCCGTATTGGCGTTGCTGTTCTTTGTATTGCCGATACTGGGGTTATTCGCGATTTTAATACAGCCGATGCGATGGGTGTTTACCGTGGCGGCGGCGCTGTCGCTGCTTACGATGTGGGGGCTTAGATGCTTCATGCCGCGCGCGCGGCTGGCTACGTCAGTCGTACTGACCGCGACGATAGGGCTGGCGCTGTATGGCGCGCTGGCGGCTCCATCGACGACGCTTCCCACCGGAAATATTGGTAACAATCTCGGCGGCGATAACATATTATCGACCGACGCGCTCAACGCCGCCTTGTCAGGCGGCTCCGAAACCGACGGTCAGAGCGCCGATGATGGCGGTGTGCTGGCCGTGCAAGCCGACCAATCCCAAACGCCGCCGTTATCCCCGGCTGAAACGGCGTTGAACTCCTACCTCGAGTTGTGGAAGCAGGGAAACAACACCGAGGAGAGGGTCAAGCTATGCTGGCCGGCGTGGCGG
>JAISBH010000235.1 GCA_031266295.1 Oscillospiraceae bacterium
GCGGGCCCGCCGCGTCTCTTTCTGCGAAACCCATTCCGGGCGTGATAGAGTCCACCGCTTCATACCGATCGCTGCTGGTATCGTTCGACCCAATGCGCGTTGGCGAGGGTGGTTTAAAGAGACAGCTGTCGCGGCGGCTGCGTTCGCTCTCGCCGGATGTTTCCGCGTCCGCTCCGGCTGACGTAGTCGAGTTGCCCGTCTGTTACGGCGGCGCGTACGGCCCGGATCTTGACGACGTGGCGGCGCATACCGGACTTACCGCCGAAGAGGTTGTGCGCCGTCACAGCGCAGCGGTGTATCGCGTGTACATGATCGGATTCATGCCGGGATTTCCATACCTGGGCGGATTACCCGATGAGCTAACCACGCCGCGACTTTCAACGCCGCGCGCGCTGATACCCGCAGGCTCGGTAGGCATAGGCGGTAATCAGACGGGCGTGTACCCGTTGGATTCACCCGGCGGATGGCGGTTGATCGGACGCACGCCGCGCAGGCTGTACGACGTGAACTCCAGCAAGCCCGTGCTGCTGGCTGCTGGCGACGGGGTGCGGTTCATACCTATATCGCCGGAGGAATACGCGCGGCTTGAGAGGATAAAATCGGAGGCGAGGCCATGAGCGGCGCTGTTGGTTTAGAGATACTCTCGCCTGGCCCGCTGACGACCGTGCAGGATATGGGTCGGTTCGGGATGCTGGGCGGCGGTATCTGCCCGAGCGGCGCGCTGGATCAAACGGCGGCGCGGCTGGCGAACGCGCTGGTTGGCAACGCGTCTTACGGAAACGACGTGCCCGCCGTGCTCGAAATGACGCTGCTGGGCGTCACTGCCATATTCCAGACGGGTACCATATTCGCCGTAACCGGAGCGGCCATGCCATTGACGCTGAACGGCCAGCCTATCAACGCTTATGAATCCATACGCGCCGGAGTGGGCGATGAATTGAGGTGCGGTTTCGCGACGATGGGATGCCGCGCGTACCTGGCGGTCGCGGGGGGCTTCATCGTGCCGGGAGTGATGGGCGGCCGCTCGACGCATCTGAAGTGCGGCTTCGGAGGATTTGAAGGACGAAAGCTCCGCGCCGGGGACGTACTGCCGATGTCCGCTGTTGGGTCGGGTATCAAGGCGGGCGTCAAGGTGAACCCGTCGATGGTTCACCCGGCGGCGGATCAACCGTGGGTTGTACGCGTCGCCGACGGACCGCAGCTGGATCGGTTCAGCAAACCAGCCATACATGAATTTCTGCGCGCGGAATACGCCGTGTCCTCCCAGTCGGATCGAATGGGCGTGCGGCTGGACGGCCCGGCGTTCACGAGTGAGAAGGGTTCCGATATACTGTCGGACGGGATACCCCTCGGCGCGGTCCAGATTACGAACAGCGGACAGCCCATAGTCCTGCTGGCGGATAGGCAGACGATAGGCGGTTACGCAAAACCGTTTGTCGTGATCGAGGCGGATATGCCGATTATGGCGCAGGTTCGTCCTGGCGAGAAGGTGCGTTTCAGGAGGACGTCGATGCGCGAGGCGCGCCGACTGGGCGCATCAGAATGGACGGAGACGGCGCTGAAGATACGGCGCATAGAGGATCAGCATTCGGGCACCACACAGATACTGGGATTTAGGATACGAGGCGGTTGAGTTATTATGAATACTGAATTGACTCCGCGCGGGTTTCGTGAAGCGGTGCGCACGGGATTGCATACGGGACAGACGTCTGGCGCGTGTCCCGGCTACGCTCAAACGAACCTAGTCGTGCTGCCCCAGCGATACGCATACGATTTCCTGCTGTACGCGCAGCGCAATCCTGCGGCGATACCGTTGCTTGAGGTGACTGAGGCTGGCGAACGCCTGCTGCGCAAGATTGCTCCCGGCGCGGATACGGCGACCGATTACCCAAAGTATCGCGTCTACCGTGACGGCGTGCTGACGGAGGAGCCGATCGACGTAGTGAAACTGTGGCGGGATGATTTCGTCAGCTTCCATGTTGGCTGCAGTTTCTCGTTTGAATCCTCGCTGATTGAGGCGGGAGTGCCCGTGCGCAACATTGAGGAGAACCGCAACGTTCCGATGTACGTGACGAATATACCGTGCGATCCGGCGGGGGTGTTTTCCGGCACGATGGTGGTGAGCATGAGGCCGATACCGTACGCGCTGATACCGCGCGCGGTCAGCGTCACAGCCCAGATGCCGCGCGTTCATGGCGCGCCCGTGCACATAGGGGATCCGTCGCTTATTGGAATAACGGACGTCGGCGCGCCGAATTACGGCGAGTCGGTGACCATCAATCCTGGCGAAGTACCCGTATTCTGGCCGTGCGGCGTAACGCCGCAAGTGGCGGTATTGAACGCGAAGCCCGAGATAGCGATCACTCATGCGCCGGGGCATATGCTGGTGACGGACGTGCGAAACGCGGCGTTGAGGGTATAACAGAGGGAATAATTATGTCGAAAACGGTTGATCTGAACAGCGATTTAGGCGAGAGTTTCGGCGCGTACAAAATAGGCGGCGACGAGCAGATCATCCCGCTGATCACGACGGCGAACCTAGCGTGCGGTATGCATGGCGGGGATCCGGTCGTGCTGCGCGGCGCCATTGACGCGTGTATAAAGAACGGCGTGGCTATCGGGGCGCATCCGGGGTATCCCGATCTGCAGGGATTCGGGCGCAGGGCGATGGCGCTAAGCGCGGACGAGGCCGACGCGTATGTTAGTTATCAGGTCGCGGCGGTTGATGGGATGACTCGCGCGCAGGGGGGCAGGATGACGCATGTGAAGCTGCATGGAGCGCTGTACAATCGGGCGGGCGCGGAGTATGGATTCGCTCGGGTTATCTGCGGGGGAATAGCGAGGGTTAGTCCGGACGCGGTGTTTCTGGCGCTGTCAGGAAGCGCGATGGTCAAGGCCGGGCTGGACGCTGGGCTTAGAGTAGCTCAAGAGGTATTCGCGGATAGAGGTTATGAGGACGACGGAAGCTTGGTCGCGCGGAACAAACCGGGCGCAATGATCCACGACGAGGATGAGGCGGTGAGGCGTGTCGTTCAGATGGTGAGGGGTGGCACGGTCGAGAGCGTCACGGGTAAGACGATAGCGATAACAGCGGATTCCATTTGCGTGCATGGCGACGGCGCGAAGGCGCTGGCGTTCGTGGAGAGAATCCGCGCGGCGTTATGTGAAGCGGGCGTGGGACTCAAGGCCTTCGCAGAAAGTGTCGCCTCGCTTGCGCGAGGCGTGGATTGAAAAAAAATAATGAGGCAGGTGAACCAGATTGCCGCAAACCGGCACATTATCCCAGAAGATCAAAGACTTGCAGCAATTCTTCCTTAACTATATCGAAAAGGAGAAACTCCCCGGCGTAACGGTCGCCGTCCGTCAAGGCGGCGAGTTGGTATGGGAACAGGCGTTCGGTGCGCGCGATGATCGCGGCACGCCGATGACGGCGGACACGATATTCGGCATAGCGAGCATGAGCAAGGGTGTGACATGCGCCGCGCTGGCGGCGTTGGAGGCGGAGGGCCGCGCGTCGTTCATGGATCCCGCCGCCCAGTATATACCAGGTCTGCGTGTGAAGAACATGCCGCCAGAATCGCTGCTACTGCATCACCTTGCGACGCATTCCAGCGGTGTACCGCCGCTGCCGTTGCTGGCGTGGAGCCTGACGTTCCACACGCCAGAGCCGGACGCGTCGCCCGAACGCGTGGAAACGCTGGACAAGCGGCGTCAGGAAGCGACGAGCAAGGTTGCGACGCTGCAGGACATAGTGGATTACTTCAGAGGTGGGGATTATCAGCCGCTGGGATTGCCGGGCATGTATAATAGTTATTCGAATGATTCGTTCGCGCTGCTGTCAGCGGCGGTGGATAAGGCGGCGGGCAAGCCGCTGGAAGATGTTCTAAGCGAGAAGATATTCGGACCGCTGGGTATGACGCGTTCGATACTGGACGCGGACGCGGCGGAGGCGGCAAAGCTGGGTACGCTGACTGAACTGTTCAACAAGAAGAGTGAGGGTGGGTTTACGTCCGACACGGCGTGGGATGTTGCGCCGCCATACCGCGGCGCGGGCTGGATTAAGTCGACGGCGAGGGATATGGCTAAGTTCTATGAGGCGCTGTGTTATGGAGGCAAGGTTGGCGGCCGGGAGGTTCTGCCCGGCGCGGACACGCTGTATGGGGCGAAGTTTCCGGAGATGCCGTATGATACGAGTTACTGTTACGGGTTGATGAAGCATCCGTTCAGGGCGGGCGGCAAGGATTACTGGATAGTAGAGCACGCGGGCGGGCTGCATGGAGTGGCGACGAAGGGTGGGTTTGTCAAGGGGAGCGACGGGATCAGCGCGGCAGTGCTGTGCAACTGGGAGGATGCGCCGATATCGCCGTTGCTGGCGGCGGTGTTCTCGGTGATGCTGGGGTATCCGCCGGATTCCAGTTACTATTTCTGGCCGGAGCCGGACGGGGCGCCGGGTGAGCCGGGGGTATATGTGGGGCGGTATCATCAAGATGAGCGGTTCGCGGACGACGCGGTGGTAGAGTTGCGCGACGGGCAGTTGGTTTCGGTATGTGAGAGTGGGGTAAAGCGGCTGTTGTTCTGCGGAACGACAAAGTTTGCGGCGGAGGAGCCGGGTAAGATCCGGGATCGGTGGGATTTGTATCAATTTTTCATGGATGAAGGTGGAGCGGCGAAGCGTTTGCGGATAGGGAGCAGGATTTATACGCGAGTGGGAACCCCCTCTGTCGCTGCGGCGACATCTCCCCCTAGGGGGGCGATGAGGGCTGTCGGTTACGTTACGAGATAGAGTATCGGAGCATAACTGGTTGGCCGAAACCGATGGCTTGTGCGCAAACGATGGTCCAGGCGAAGCCTGGTCAGGATTCGAAAGGGCGGATAGCCCTTCGCAGGGTCCGGGACAGAGTCCCGAAACTCCCGTGCACCCCCCTT
>JAISBH010000237.1 GCA_031266295.1 Oscillospiraceae bacterium
CCTCGCAGCAACGCGCCTTCGTCATTCGTCCGGCAGAAGTGGCCCGTCGCGATACCGCAGCCCCCCACCTTCAGCGCGTATTCCAAGAATACCTTGAACTTTATCTCTCGGTTGCACAGTACGTCGGGGTTCGGCGTGCGCCCTCTCTTGAATTCATCCAGGCATAATGAGAACACGTTATCCCAATATTGCTTGGTAAAGTTTACGTTATAGTATGGGATGCCTATCGTGTCGCACGCGTCGCGCACGTCCGCCCAATCTTGATTGGCGGTGCAGTGTCCGTCGGCGTCCTGCTCATCCCAGTTCTTCATGAACACGCCGACGACCGGAACGCCTTCCTGATGCAGCAGCAGCGCGGCAACGGCGGAGTCTACGCCGCCGGACATGCCCGCTATTATCGTAGAGGTTGAATCTAACATGGTTCGGGTGTGGAGACGAGGCGCTGTATTTGAAGAATGATTGGCATGGTCTTGCGGCTCCTTATACTTTGGGGATTGTTGCTGAGGGATGACGGACTGTGCGCAGATTAATACTTATTATGGTTTAATCCTCTGAGTCTGCGGCGGACGGTTCTGGCCGCTTGTCCGGCGTGGATAACAGGTGCGCGCGCAGCGCTGTCTCGACTAGGCTTTGAACCTCCTGCGTAACCGCCTTTACATCCGCGCTCGCGTCGATGAACTTTACCCTGTCCGGCTCTTCGCGGCCTATCTGCACGAACGCGTCGTATACCCGCGTGAAGAACGCCTCGCCCGCACGCTCTATCCGATCGAGCCTCGTCGCGCTGCCGCGCCTCAGCAGCGCGGTCTGCAAATCTACCATTAACAGCAGCGTCAAGTCCGGTATGCACACGCTTACCGCCATCTCGTTGATCTGCTGCACCCTCCTCAGCCCCAGTTCGCGTCCGCCGCCTTGATACGCCGCCGACGAATCAACAAATCTATCGCTGATGACCACCGCGCCTCTCGCCAGCGCCGGCGCTATCACCTCGCGCACATGCTGCGCGCGGCTCGCTGCAAACAAATACGTCTCCGTCTCCGCCGCCATCCCCGTGTTCGCCGTGTCTTTCAGCCTCTCGCTAATCCACTCTGACAACGGAGTCCCTCCCGGCTCTCTCGTCGTCACTACCTCGAAACCCATCCGTTCCAGACGTTTTGCCAGCAATGGCATTTGCGTCGTCTTCCCCGCGCCGTCCAATCCCTCCACCGTGATAAACAATCCCTCCGACGCCGCGCTATCCCCGCACAGCATCCTTGCCAGCGCCGGCACATCCTCCGCGATAATGTCCGCGCCCGTCTCAATCAGCTCCGCGCGGTCTCCGTAACCATACAGCACGCCGATCGCGTCAATATTGTTGGCCTTTGCCGCGCGCATATCATAATGCCTGTCGCCCACCATCGCCGCGCGCCGATAATGCGCGGGCAGCGCGGCCCTCACTACGTCCGCCTTATCATGCTCCCGCTCGTCCAGCTCCACCCCTATCACAGCGTCGAACATCTCCAGCAGTCCGAAATACTCCAGCACCCGGCGCGCGTACACCGTCGGTTTAGACGTGGCCACCACGCACGTCACATCCATCGCCTTCAGCCGTCGCAGCAGGTGCGGTATCCCCGTATACACGCGGTTATTATATATCCCGTTCACGGTGAAATCGTCCCTGTACAGCGCTATGCAGTGATCCACTTCCTCCTGCGTCAGCTGGCCGTATACCCTCTTGAAGGACTCCGACAGCGGCGGGCCCATGAACGACCGCAGCGTCTCCAGATCCGGCCGATCCAGGCCCATGCCATCTATAGCCGCCTTGACTGATCCGGTGACGCCGGGATACGAATCTGTCAGCGTCCCGTCGAGGTCGAACAGTATCACATCATACCGCAGCGAGGTTACTTGCATGAATGCCTCCGTTATTACAGTTTATTGAGCGCGTCCGTCAGTCTGTCAAAATCCCCCGGCTCATCCGCGACCGACGCGATCAATACGATCCGCCGCTCGTCAGCCAGTTCTATATCGACGCCCAGTTCAGACAATCGCCTTTGCGCCTCGAACCCTGTCCGCCCGCGTCCGGCAACGTCCAGCACTATCCGCGTAGGATCACGCTCGCCCGAGCGCGGATCGACTATCCCGTCCGGCCAGCGCACCGGAATCATATCCTTCAGCCGTTCTAGCGCCCTCGTTCCACGCTCGTCCATCCATGCCCGCGCGCAATCCAGCGCGGTCATGAACAGGTATGACGGACTCGAGGTCTGTATCCGCGCCAGTATGCATCGCGCGCGTTCTGCATCCTCGCCTGCCTTCATGTGCAGCCACGCGGTCTGTCCAGGCGCGGGGAGCGTCTTATGCGCGCTTTGCACCCACATGTCCGCGCCGCTCAAGCCCGCGCATGGGGGTTCATCCCACCAATTCCAGTGCGCTCCATGAGCCTGATCCACCAGCAGCCGCATACCTGAACGCCGCGCTTCAGCCGCAATACCGGCGAGCGGCGTTACCATTCCGTAATAATCCGGCGATGTGACAAGCGCGGCTTTCGCGTCCGGGCGACCGCGCATCGCTTCGATCCACTCGCTAGGGCTGGTCGGCGTCAAACCGCCGTGGCTGTCCTGCCGGTCGACGTACACAGGTTCAACACCGGCCAGCGCACACGCGTTTCCCGCGCTGCGGTGCGCGTTCCGCGACAGCAGCAGCGCGCTTCCCTTCGGCGCAGCGTACATGATCATCGTCAGTACGCCAGCCGTCGAACCGTTGGTCAGCATTATCGACCGACCGGCGTGAGCGCTCTTTGCCGCCGCGGCTTGTGCTCTGTCAATCGCTCCGCCGGGGTGGTACAGATCGTCCGTGCCGGGTATCTCAGTCAGATCGCAATCGATGGCCAGCGGATACGGCAGCGGCTTGCCCTTGTGACCCGGCATATGGAAGCGCAGCCTATTTCGATGGAGTTCGGCCATTTCCAGCATCGGCGGCGTTAAACGCTCCGTCATCAAAACATCATCTCATACGCCGCCGAGATAACCGCCCGCGCAATCCGAGCCACCGAGTTGAACGTTGAATCGTCGCAGCCGTTGGTCAGCAGCACCACGCCCGACCGATCCGTCGGATCGAAGTATGCCGCGCAGATCGCGCCGTACGCCTTGCCTTGATGGCCGTACATCGTGCGTCCGCTGACGATCACGTCCTTATATATATTTAAATTTAGGCCGCGATTCGTATCTATGGATACCGAGCCGATCGAGTTCTGAGGCGTGCGTATCGTCTCGACTGTCGATTGGCTTAGGACGCGGACGCCGTCGAATGTACCGTCGCCCATCAGTGGTATCATAATCTTGGCCAGGTCGATCGCGCTGATCGACAGCGAGCCGGCCGTACTTGTATAATGATACAATGGATCGTCCACCATATCGCCGTCAGTCAGAGCCATGCTATCCATCGTCATATCGGGTCCGTTATATATGCGCGCGATCCGCGCGTCCACAGGTAGATTCGGCGTAAAGTACGACGCGGTGACGCCCAGCTTGCGGTAAACCGCGTAGTTCATCCATTCGTCGGCTGTCATGCCGGTGAACAGCTCTATCATCGAACCCATCAGACTGCCGCCGAAGTTCGAGTACGCGTAGTATGTGCCCGGTCTGCGGCGCTGGAAATCAGTCGCAGCGTAATTGCCCGTGAAGACGCTCTGCAGACTGACAATGTCGCCGTTCAGCGCGCGGTAGTAATGCCCGCCGTCCAAAAGCGACGTGGTATGGGTCATCACCTGCCTGAATGTTATCGGATCGTCGGGATAATATGGGTTGCGTATGGGAAAATCGTAATGACCGCCTATGTCGTCGTCCAGGTTAAAGTTCCCCATCTCCCACAGCCGCATAAACCCTACCGTCGTGACCATCTTTGTAATGGACGCGACGCGGAACAGCGTGTCGTCGGTAACGGGTATGTTATCGCCACGGTTCGCCCGGCCATAATTGTACGCGTCCACTATCCGCCCGTCCCTGATCAGAACTACCGACGCGCCGACCGTTTGATATTCGCGCAGTATCCGCTCGAATCGATCCATGTTCGCGGCGTGGGCGGCGGTGTTGTACCATGGCAGGTCGGAACCGCGTGACGCGGCGTCAGCTAACATGGATTCAGCCGATCCCGTTCCGACCAAGCCCAGCAGCACGCACAGCGCGACGCATACCGCGCGGTAAATGAATCTATGAATCGGCTTGTCAATCCTGCGCATACACCCTCCGTCCCATATAGTTTAACCGAAAACCACGTCGGAATCAAGTCAGAAACAAAGCAGCGGCGCATAGACCCGTCGCCTTTCCCAGGGGGGCAATTGATACTGCAATCGACCCTGCGCTTTTGATACTCCCACGAATCAACAATTCCAAATTTAGAATTTATTATGATTCGGTCGCCATAGCGTAAACGCGTAAACCTTGTTCTCATGTGTGGCACGCGTAAACCCGTCCACATAGAAACATCCCTTACGCGTTTACGCTATAGTACCGGGTAGGTTGCGCTGTGGTATCCTCGGCTGTCCGCTGCGGCGGGACGCTGTTCGGTTTGCGAACCGAATGCGCTTTAAGTTACTTGCGCCCCGCCACTATAGTGTGAGATGACTATTACCTTATGGCATTATTACTGGCGGGGCGCAGGAGTTGGAACGGGGGAGCGAGGAACGCCCCCCTTCCCCCCGATGGGGGTACAACGGGGTTTCGGGACTCTGTCCCGGACCCTGCGAAGGGCTATCCGCCCTTTCGAATCCTGACCAGGCTTCGCCTGGACCATCGTTTGCACACAAGCCATCGGTTTCGGCCAACGATTGTGCTTTAGAGTCTGTTTCGTAACGCAACCCGTTCCCCCGTTCCCCCGTTCCCCCGTTCCCCCGTTCTCCCGTTCTCCCGTTCCAAGCTCCGGGGGGAGGTCGGGAGGGGGATCGCAATCCCCTTCCCGAAGGCGCGGATGCGCCGCGTCGCCGCAGCGACAGAGGGGGTTCCCCTAAGTCGTCAGCAACGCCAAATTTGGAATTGTTGCCCGCGAATAAAACCCATTTGACAGCACAATATAATCCGTGCTATCATATTTAAATATAAGCGCCGATGATGGAGAGGAGTACGCGAACCGTCGCCGTCAGAGAGGGCAGGCCATCGGCTGAAAGCCAGCCCAGGATTGAGGTTTGCGGAATGTCGCTCCGGAGGACGCGGCGGAATAGAGTAAGCCGCGCGGTCGCGCCCGTTATCGCGCAATAGAGATACGGTTGAGTTAGCTCAGCCGTAATGAAGGTGGTACCGCGGAGCCGCTCCGCCCTTTGGGCGAGGCGGTCGTTTGTTTTTGGGGAATTGAGGAGGTAGCACTATGACGGAACCGGTCATTCCCGCCGCGGAAAAGATCGCGGCCGAGACGCTGGAAGAGATGCCCAAGGCATATCAGCCCGCCGCGATCGAGGCGCGGCTCTACCCATTGTGGGAGAACGGCGGCTTCTTCAAGCCGAAGATCGACCCGGACAAGAAGCCGTTCACGATCGTAATGCCGCCGCCCAACATCACAGGGCAGCTTCATATGGGTCATGCGATGTATGTAATCCAGGACGCGTTAACCCGCTTTCACCGCTTGACGGGAGACCCGACGCTGTGGCTGCCCGGTACGGATCACGCGTCGATCGCGACTGAGGCGAAGGTCGTCAGCGCGCTGCTCGAGGACGGTCTTACTAAGGACGCCATCGGGCGCGAAGCGTTCCTCAAGCGCGCTTGGGAGTGGCGCGACGAGTACGGCGGGCATATTGTCAGGCAGCTGAGGCGGCTGGGCGCGTCATGCGATTGGTCGCGCGAGCGATTCACGATGGATGAAGGCTTGAACGAAGCGGTAATCGAGGTGTTCTGCCGCTTGTATGAGAAGGGGCTTATTTACCGAGGCGACCGCATAATCCAGTGGTGTCCGAAGTGCAAGACGTCGCTGTCCGACATCGAGGTGGAGTATGAGGAGCAGACGTCGTATCTGTGGTACGTGCGTTATCCCGGCGTAGAGGGGCAGGATGTGATCGTCGCTACTACGCGCCCCGAGACGATGCTGGGCGACACGGGCGTAGCGGTGAATCCGGACGATCCACGCTACGCCAACCTGATAGGCAAGCATGTGCGCCTGCCCATACTCAATCGTGAAATCCCGGTCGTGGCTGACGAATACGTCGAGTCGTCATTCGGCACAGGCGCGGTGAAGATGACCCCGGCGCACGACCCGAACGACTTCGAGGTAGCCAAGCGTCACAACCTGGAGATCCTGCGCGTGATGAACTACGACGGCACGATGAATGAACACGCGGGGCCGTACGCCGGGCTGACCGCCGCCGAGACGCGCAAGCAGGTCGTGGCCGAACTGGAACGCCTGGGCCTGCTGGTCAAGGTGGAGCCGTACACCCACAACGTAGGGGTGTGCTATCGATGCGGTGGTACGGCGGAACCGATTACGTCGCTGCAGTGGTTTGTGACAATGAAGCCGCTGGCCGCTCCCGCTCTTGAGGCCGTGCGGGCGGGTGAAACGAGGTTCGTGCCGGAGCGTTTTTCGCAGGTTTATTACAACTGGATGGAGAATATCCGCGACTGGTGCATATCTCGTCAGTTGTGTTGGGGGCACAGGATCCCCGCGTATTACTGCGATGCGTGCGGCACAATGAGCGTCGCCCGCGCCAAACCTAAAAAGTGCCCGTCGTGCGGCTCGACCGAACTGCGGCAGGATGAGGATGTGCTGGATACGTGGTTCTCGTCGGCGTTGTGGCCGTTCTCGACGCTGGGCTGGCCGCATGATACGGAGGATTTGAGGTACTTCTATCCGACAAGCGTGTTGGTCACGGGTTATGATATCATATTCTTCTGGGTGGCGCGGATGATCTTCTCAAGCATCGAGCAGATGGGCGAGCCGCCTTTTCATACCGTGCTGATTCATGGTCTAGTACGCGACGCGCACGGCCAGAAGATGTCGAAGTCGGCGGGCAATGGCATTGATCCGCTGGAAGTGATAGATCAGTATGGCGCGGACGCGCTGCGCTGGGCGTTGATATCGGGCGTGTCGCCGGGTAACGATCTGCGGTATTCGACGGAAAAGACGGAGGCGGCGCGTAACTTCGCGAATAAGCTGTGGAACGCGGCGCGTTTCGTCAAGATGAACCTGGGGGATCGGCCGGGTTCCGTCTATGAGTATGAGCTGGAGTTAGCCGATAAGTGGATTCTCACGCGTTATCAGGAGACTTTGCGCGAAGTGGAGCGGCATTTCCGCGATTATGATCTGGCGTTGGCGGCACAGTCGCTGTATGATTTTACGTGGAACGCGTACTGCGACTGGACGATTGAGTTGTCGAAGCCGGCGTTGTTCGGTGGGGAGAATTCGGCGCGCAGCAAGGCAAGGGCGGTGTTGGCGTTCGTGCTTGACGGGTTGCTGAAGATGCTGCATCCGATTATGCCGTTTATTACAGAGGAGATATATGGGTTGCTGCCGTTGCCGGGGAAGCGTGGGCTGTTGCGCGGATTATTACGCGGATTATTAATTGAAGCGGATTGGCCGGTGGCTGATTCCGCGCTGGATTTCCCGGAGGAAGCGGCGCGGATGGAAGGCGTTATCGAGATAGTGCGCACAGTGCGTGCGTTAAGGCTGGAACGCGGGGTGGCGCCGGGGCGCAAGGCGCGCATAGATCTGCTGCCGACGAGCGGGTGGAGCGAGACGCTGAAAGCGGCCGCGCCGATATTTGAACGCTTGGCTGGCGCGCAGTCCGTCCGCATTCTATATGAGCGGGAAGATGCGCCGACGCAGGCGGCTAAGGCGGTCACTGCGTCTGCGGAGATATTTATTCCGTTGGGAGAGCTGGTCGATCTGGACAAAGAACGCGCCAGGATCAGTAAAGCGCTGACGCAGACGAAGCAGGAGATAGAACGCGGTGAGAAGAGGCTGGCCAACGAGGGGTTTATAGCGAAGGCTCCCGCCGCGCTGATTGAGGAAGAGCGTGCAAAGCTGGATCAGCGGCGCGCAATGCAAGCGACGTTGGAAGCGCAGGCTGGCGCGCTGGATTGACGCGGGGTTACCGGGGTTAGGGGGTTACGGGGAACCCCCTCTGTCGCTGCGGCGACATCTCCCCCTAGGGGGGCGATGAGGGCTGTCGGTTACGCTCCGGAATAGACTCTAAAGCACAACGAGTTGGTCGAAACCGATGGCTTGTGCGCAAACGATGGTCCAGGCGAAGCCTGGTCAGGATTCGAAAGGGCGGATAGCCCTTCGCAGGGTCCGGGACAGAGTCCCGAAACTCCCGTGCACCCCCCTT
>JAISBH010000239.1 GCA_031266295.1 Oscillospiraceae bacterium
TTTTGAATCGTAGTTAATCTTTAATCGTAGTTAATCTTAAATCGTAGTTAATCTTAAATCGTAGTTAATCTTAAATCGTAGTTAGTCTTGAATCGTAGTTAACCTTAAATCGTAGTTAATCTTAAATCGTAGTTAACCTTAAATCGTAGTTAACCTTAAATCGCAGTTAACCTTAAATCGCAGTTACCTTTGAATCGTAGCTATCCTTGAATCGTAATTACCCATACACACTGCCCTATATATACTTATGTACACACAGCTGTTATATTAATATACTTATTATTCTATTCCTCTGAAATTCTATCTCTATCATTCTTAACTATATTTATAGTATATATGTACCTGCTCCCGCTTCCCTTTATTCTTAAAGGGTTTCCAGTATTACAAAAATGAGAGCCGAGTTACAAAACCCGGCTCTTGTCGCTCTGAATACGAGCAATGGGTGCTGCGGGGAGCCTGGGACTCTGTCCCAGACCTTGCGAAGGGCTATCCGCCCTTTCGAATCCTGACCAGGCTTCGCCTGGACCATCATTTGCGCACAATCCGTCGGTTTCGGCAAGCCGATTGTGCTCCGATACTCTATCTCGTAACGTAACCGACAACCCTCATCGCCCCCCTAGGGGGAGATGTCGCCGCAGCGACAGAGGGGGTTCCCCCGAAGTTGCCAGCAATCCCAAATTTGGAATCGCTGCCTTATAAACTTCCCGCCTTGACTCCAACCCGCCAACGCGCTTATAATGGACAGCGTACAGCGCGTGGCGTCACCAGGCCGCGTGAGATCGTGTGAGGTAATATATGTTTGCGGTATTTGATGTGGAGAAAGCCAATTCACGAGACAAGGGTTCTATATGCTCGATAGGTTTCGTGTTTGTCGAGGGGAACCAGATCGTGGGTTCGTTTTATTCGCTGGTGAAACCGCTAACCGAGTTCAGCGCTATGGAGGTGAGCATCCATGGCATTACCGAGGCCGACGTAGTGGAGGCTCCTACCTTCGCCGAGCTGTGGCCGGAGATATGGGAGCGCATCGCCAACATGACGCTTATCGCCTTTGACGCGTATGGCGACATATGCGCTATTCAAACGGCTGCCCATACCGCCAGGTTTGAGCTGCCCAATATCCGCTACGGCTGCGCGTTTAAGATATCCAAGAAACTGCTGACGCTGGATAGTTACAGGCTTGTCAGCATCGCGGAACACTTCCGCATAGCCTATAAGTGCCACGACGCGCTGTGCGACGCGTTTGCCGCAGCAAGCGTGCTGATAGAGCTGATGAAGCAATGCGGCGTGGATTCGCTTGGCGCGCTGATGCGCAAGGCCGACCTGACATACGACTACACCAAAACAAACGGTTATGATCCATCCCAAACCCGCAAGCGCCGCTTGCCGCGCAGGAAAATAACCCCCGCGGTGAATCAAGCCGCGCCAAGCATGTTTTGACGTCGTCGGAGATATGGCGACGACAAGTAAGAAGGCAAGCGTGATAGCTATGAAGGTTACCGTATGCCCCGCCTGACGACCGCGCAATGGCTTTGGGTCGCCGGAGCGGCGGCGGTCATCGGGTTCTCGAAGATGGGGCTCGGCGGCGTGCTGACAATCATCATACCGCTGCTGGCCATCGTGTTCGGCGGCAAGGAATCCACGGGGATGGTACTACCGATATCGCTGCTGGGCGACATAATGGCCATATCGTACTACCGCCGCGCCGCCGACTGGCAGTCGATCCGTCGGCTGATACCGTGGGCGCTGGCAGGGATTGCAGTTGGTACGGTGGTCGGATGGATGGTGAACGACGGCACGTTCACGATGATCATCGGCGTTACGGTGCTGCTTTGCGCGGCTGTGCTTATTGTGCTGGAGGTTGGCGGAGATCGCGTCAAGGTGCCAAGGCGAATGTGGTTCTTCGCGCTTATGGGCGTGCTGGGCGGCTTCACCACGATGATCGGAAACGCGGCAGGGCCAGTGATGACCGTTTACCTGCTGGCAATGGGCATGAACAAGGAAAACTTCGTCGGCACATACGCGTGGTTCTTCCTGATAGTTAACGCTATTAAGATGCCGCTGCAGCTGTTCCTATGGCGCAGTATCGGCGGGCCGGAACTGTTAATGGCGCTGGCAATGATACCCATAATCGCGGGAGGCGCGGCGTTCGGCGCTTACGTAGTAAAGAGAATCCCGGAAAAGCCGTTCCGGTATACGGTAATCGCGCTGACTGCGGCCGCCGGACTGAGGATATTCCTGTAATATGTAGGGCGGTGGTAAGCCGCCCTTTGTTCACAATATCATGATAACCTCACCGCTTAGCGGCGGCTGGATTGGCGGGGGCGCCCCAGCTAGTGTCAGGGGCGTATTCCGTAGTCGCGCGCAAGCTGCCTAGGTTGAAATAATACTGGCTCAGCAGCTCGTTAAGCACATCCTCCGTAGTCCTAGTGGTATTCGAGTACAGCTCTGACAAATCATCATCGTAGTACTGAATCGCCGCCTTTTCGACAATGATAGCAACATTCTGACTGTCAAACGGCGGAGGCGCGGTTTGGGCGACGCAGCTTTTTACGCGCGGATTTCCGACGAACGCAACCTGCGCCCACTGGAGCAGATCGTTCAGGTTGGCGACTGGCTGTTCCTTGTATTCTAGCCCGCCTGAAACCACGTGTACTGTTCCTTTAACATTACCAAAGTCATAAACAAGGTTCAATACCGTGGCCAGCGCGCCGGCAATGCACGGGCTGGACACGTTCAGCGTCACAGAAAAATTGTCGCTCGTCTGCGACGGATCCGCTTGCACGTTAACGTTAATATCGTCTTTGAAGAACGCGTCCAGTTCGCGGATGATAGAATACCATTTGAACGTCAGCCTTACATCGGGGCTGCCGTTCACGGGCGCGGCAGCGTTCACGACAGTATTATAACAAGACGCAGCGTCTCTTAATTGCATTATTATTTGACACATCCTTTTCTACATTGTCTGCGCCGATAACGTGCTTCATAATTCATCATGGCATTGTCACTACATTTATCACGATATTGAGGTGATATGAGCTGGGACGGGACCGGCGCGTAATATCATATGTGATATCGGACGAGAGTGTTCCGTCTAGACCTAAGTATATAAAACTGCTATAGTATATACGTGAAGGAAGGTGATTATATTGGAGATTCGGACATTGAAACCCGACGAGCGAGAGAACCTGAACAAGATCAAGTCGATCGCGTTTAATTCACGCCGGGATTTCACGGAGCGCAAACCTGACGACCGCATGGCTTACCCTATCGAATGGCAATGGGGCGGCTTCGACGAACGAGGGCGGCTGCAGACGGGTGTGGCGGCGATACCCTACCGGATGCGCTTTGACGGGCACACGGTAGGGATGTGCGGCATAGGGGGAGTGTGCACGCTTCCCGAGCATAGGCGCGGCGGCAATGTATTCAAGATTCTGCAGCGGGTGCTGGACATCGAGTACGAGAAGGGCACGGAGTTCAGCAACCTGACGCCCTTCTCTCACGCGTTCTATCGGCGCATGGGTTACGAGCTGTGCAACTGCCGCAACGAACTAACCGCGCCGCTGGAATCATTCCGCCGGTATCGCATGACTGGGACGTTTGAGCAGCACTTCCCCGGCGACTCGGTCGACGCGCTGCGGCAGGTGCAGACCGCGTACATCGCCAACCTGAACCACGCCTCGCCGCGTCACGAGCTTCACGAGTCGATCGGCTGGCGTAAGTTCACCCGCAACGATCCATACAAGACAGGGGTCAACCTGTACGTCTGGGCCGACGATTCCGGCGCGCCTAAATCCTACATAAAGATTACGCAGGAGGCGCAGCCGTCGCAAGTATTGGTAATACGTGAGCTAGCGTTCATGGATAATGAATCACTGTACGGCGCGCTGTCGCTGTTATCCTCGCTGAAGGGGGAGACGGTGCGCTGGCAGGCTCCGACGTTTGTCCCGTTCACCGATATTCTGCCTGACAACTGGGACATTTCACTGAAGATGATCCCACGCGACATGACGCGCGTCGTGCATGTTCAGCGGGTGTTGGAACAGATGCGCCGTCCGGAGGGACGAGGTTCGTACCGCGTCGAGATATCCGACCCGCAATTGTCCGGAAACAACGGCGTGTTCGAGGTGGAGTATGACGACGGCCGCGCATCGGTCGAGCGATCAACCAAGCCGCCTGATATGACCATGTCCATCCAGGTGTTCAGCCAGTTGGCGACAGGATTCCGCACGCTGGATAACGCGCTGATGACTCGTCGCGACGACCTGAAGGCTAACGGCAATCTGGACGTGCTGCGCCGGGTATTTACGTGGCGGCCCTCGCATGTGACAGAGGAGTTTTAATGACGCTCTTTTTGTCAGTTCCTGTAATTCATTGTTCTTTTCGCGCTTGACAGCGGTGGGTGAAAAGTGCATAATTATAAGGTTGTAGACATCGTATCGTTAAGAGGAGGTTAAGAACAGACGTGACCCTCACATTAACGGACTTTATAACCCAGGTTTCTTCCAACCCTATGATAGCGCTGACGGTGATTCTGACGATGGGCGTAATACTGGTCAACGGCTGGACCGACGCACCCAACGCGATAGCCACCTGTATATCCACGCGCGCGATGGCGCCGGGTCAGGCGATATTGATGGCGGCTGTATTCAATTTCCTAGGCGTGCTGCTGATGACGATGATCAGTTCCCGCGTCGCGATGACGATCTACCACATGGTCGATTTCGGCGAGAACGCGGGCGATGCGACGCTGGCGTTATGCGCCGCGCTGTTCGCGATTGTAACGTGGGCGACCGCCGCATGGAAGTTCGGCATACCCACCAGCGAGAGCCACGCACTTATCGCTGGATTGTCCGGCGCGGCGATAGCGATTAACGGCGGCCTGGCCGGCATCAACCCAGTCGAATGGTCGAAGGTGCTGGTAGGATTGGTGCTGTCCAGCGTGCTGGGTTTTTTAGCGGGGTTTATATTGGTGCGGCTGATTGAGTTAATCTGCCGCGGGATGAATCGGTCGCGAACGGTCAAGTTTTTCCGGGGCGCACAGATCGCGGGCGGCGCAGCGATGGCGTTCATGCACGGCGCGCAGGACGGGCAGAAGTTCATGAGCGTGTTCCTGCTGGGGTTCTTCCTGGCGCAGGGGCACACGGGCGCGACACAGTTTGAGATACCGATGTGGCTGATGCTGATATGCTCGATCGTGATGGGGTTTGGCACGTCAGTCGGGGGATATCGCATCATCAAGGCGGTCGGGCTAGACATGGTGAAGCTGACCACCTACCAGGGTTTCGCGGCTGACGCGGCGGCGGCGGGATGCCTGCTGCTCTCGTCGCTGACGGGCATCCCCGTCAGCACGACGCACACAAAGACGACGGCCATAATGGGCGTCGGCGCGTCGAAGCGTTTGAGCGCGGTTGATTGGTCGATCGTCCGCGAGATGGTGGTTACATGGATATTGACGTTCCCGGGATGCGGTTTGCTGGGGTTCCTAATGGTCAAGCTGTTCTTGTTAGTGTTTAAATGACGGCGTAAATGACATTAAAGGAGTGTAATATGGAAAAGAATACTAAACGCCACCCATACGACTACTTCAGTTATTTTGTGGAATGCGCCGAGCTGGTCGGCAAGATCGCCGAATTCCTCGACGACGCCATAAATCATTTCGACCCGCGCAAGGTCAGCGATTGGGCGCGTGATATGCATCATATCGAGAACGAGGCAGACAACCTCAAGCATGAAATGATAAAGCGGTTGTCGCGCGAATTCATATCGCCGATTGAACGCGAGGATATCGTGGCGCTGGCGGAGAAGCTGGACAGCAGCATCGACACGGTCGAAGATGTTATGCAGAACATATACATTCATAACGTAGAAGCGATTCGATCGGAGGCCGTCACGTTCACCAAGCTGATCGTCAAGTGCTCGCACGCGCTGCTTGAGGCGACGCGGGAATTCAAGAACTTCAAGAAGTCGCGCACAGTTATCGAACATGTGATCGAGGTGAACACGATTGAGAGCGACGCGGATCGGCTGTTCACGCAATCGATGCGACGGCTGTTCACCGAAGAAACCGACGCGCGCACACTGCTGATCTGGTCGACGATGTTCAATACGTTGGAGGCGTGCCTGGACGCGTTTGAGGATACGGCGGATATCATTGAAAGCATTATTATGAAGAATACATAATCTTACGAGTCAAGTTGATCCGCGTTTGACTGTCATGGAGCAGTTTGCCTCGATCCCGTTGCTTTTCAGGTAGCCTGCTCCCCAGTCATACATGGCGTTCAAAATCGGGCGTATGCTTCGGCCCCTTTCCGTCAGGGAATACTCAACCTTTGGCGGCACAACCGGGTATACAGTGCGGACAATCAGGTTGTCTTCCTCCAGTTCGCGGAGCTGCTGCGTCAGCATCTTGGGCGTGGCCTGGGCAATCAGCTTGCGAAGTTCGCCAAAGCGGAGTGTGTCGTCAATCAAGTGCCACAGAATAAGCGACTTGTACTTTCCGCCGATCAATGCCAACGTCGCGTCCACAGGACAGTTACGACCACAATCACAGTGCATGAATATACTCCTTTTAGTATCCATTGGATACTATGTTGCAATCAGGTACGTACCGGTGCAAATGGAAATTACATATATAATATCCCATGAACCCCTGCAAGTCAAGAGACGTATCGGCGGCGTAAGTAATTCCAAATTTAGAATTTTCAGTATGATTCGGCGCCTGCAATCGATTTTTTTGGACAAGAATCACTCGTTGTACCATACATGTTC
>JAISBH010000264.1 GCA_031266295.1 Oscillospiraceae bacterium
TAGGGGGGCGATGAGGGTTGTCGGTTACTATGTGGTTTGCAAGCAACGGGGAACCGGGTTGCGTTACGAGGTAGACTATCGGAACACAACCGTGGGAACCCCCTCTGTCGCTGCGGCGACATCTCCCCCTGTGGGGGCGATGAGGGCTGTCGGTTACGTTACGAGATAGAGTATAGGAGCATAACTGGTTGGACGAAGCCGATGGATTGTGCGCAAACGATGGTCCAGGCGAAGCCTGGTCAGGATTCGAAAGGGCGGATAGCCCTTCGCAGGGTCCGGGACAGAGTCCCGAAACCCCCGTTTTATCCCCCATCGGGGGGAAGGGGGGCGTTCCTCGTTCCTCCGTTCCAACTCCTGCGCCCCGCCAGTGAAAATGCTATAAAGAAGTTGACAATTTACACCATAGTGGCGGGGCGCCAGTAACTTAAAGCGCATTCGATCCGCAGATCGAACAGCGTCCCGCCGCAGCGGACAGCCGATAGCCACGCAAAGGTGCGTAGTGCGGTGCTAAAGAGGATGAGCCACACGCAGTATCAACCCTTACGTTCCTACTACGCCATAGCGGGGAAGTATCGGAGCTAACCACTCGTCAAACTCACGACAAACATAGGAGGCATATGAGCGCATACGATCTATCGGCCATTGACCGCGCCGCAGCGATCATTCGCGGCGGATGCGGTTCAGCGGATATCGCCTTGATAGCCGGTTCCGGCTTAGGCGGATTCGCATCGACGCTGACCAACCGCTCTACATTGCCCTACGGCGATATACCCGGATTCACGGTTTCTACCGCGCCGGGGCACGCGGGCAAATGGGTTAGCGGCGAATGCTCGGGCAAGCGAGTGTACGTCATGAGCGGCCGCATTCATTGCTACGAAGGGCATGACGCGCAAACTATTGCGTTCCCCATTCGCGTGATGGCGCGCTTAAATGTGCATACGCTCATCGTGACCAACGCGGCGGGCGGCGTAAACACATCCTACAAACCCGGTGATTTCATGGTACTATCGGATTTCATCAACTTCACGGGCTATAATCCATTATGCGGCGCCAATCTTGACGACTTCGGGCCGCGCTTCCCCGATATGTCCCAGGCACTTGACGGATCGCTGATCCAAACGTCTCTAGACGCTGCTTCCTCGCTGGGCGTAACCGCGCACACGGGCGTCTACGCTATGATGTCCGGGCCGTCGTACGAAACCCCGGCGGAGATTCGAATGCTGCGCATCCTCGGCGCGGACGCGGTCGGCATGTCAACCGTGCCGGAGGTAATCGCGGCGAGGCACAGCGGCATCCGCGTGCTGGGCATCTCCTGCATAACAAATATGGCCGCAGGGATATTACCGCAGCCATTATCGCATGAAGAGGTAATGGAAACAGGCGATCGCGTGAAGGAATCGTTCTCGCAATGGGTATGCAAGATACTGGCGGCGCTGTAACGCCGCTCCTCTAAGGCTTGTTCGAAAGAGATCGCAGTTGAGGCTGAAAAGGCGCCCCACTGCGATCTTTTTCGAACAGGCCCTAACCCGCCGGAACGCGCTCTTTCAGCGTCAGCATTACCTCCGTCATCTGCGGCGTGAACGAGAATCCTGTCAGGTTATCCGCCGAGCACTGAACCGGCAGGATCATCGTCCCGGCTTCCAAACCAGCGGCGTCCACATATAGATGCACATCGGCGGCCGTCACGCGCTCCATCGTCAGGTACGGCCCGGACAGCGTGACGCTCATTGAGTACAGCGGCATCACCGGTTCCAACTCCGCGTCAACGCCGCGCACCTCCAGCGGTATGTCCATGAACGTATGCGTATGAGTCGCCTCGCGGATCGCGGCCAGTATGACCACTTCCGACGCGCTGGAGAACTTCAGTTCCGGCGCGAGTCTCAATCCGCTCCGACCCTGCACGGCCTCCGTCGCGTTAGATACGTCGATCGGCGTCTCTACATATATCGTCTGCAGGCGGCTCAGCGTGGCCTCGGGACCCGCTACCATCACGCTGCGCGGCACCATCATCGTCCTGTCGATCTCATAGCCGTGCGCCGGCATACCGCGTACGGCTATCGACGTGTCTATCGGCAGCTCCTTCATAGGGTAGACGTCCACATCGACGCGCACGGACTGCATGTTTACCAGCTCGCTAGTGATGCGCAGCAGCGGCGACTCAATCGGGACGCCTTCGCTGTCCTGCAGCTGGATCAGCGCCGACAGGCTATTATGGACGCGGCTGACGTCCAGCGTCTCTACCGGCAGAGTAACAACGGCGCGCGCGACTTGATTCACCAACGAGCGCGGGCCGCTGACCGTCACCTGAGCGGGATCGGCCACTGGCGTGTCAAACCACAGTGGCGTCTCCGACGTGCCCGACGGCACCACCTGGACGGGTATGCGCCCCCGCTGATCGTACGCCTCCACGTTCACCATGATCGACGCCGGCGTGAACTCCAGCACTGTGCCGTATGTCGTCAGCGCCTGGCTGAACTTCAATTCCTGATCCTCGCCCGCCTGGGTGATGCGCGACAGATCCAGCCTGGGTGCGAAGCTAGCGGAAGTCACGGTCTGATAGTTGCGCTGCGCCACCCTTACGCGCATCTTTACCTTGATGGGAACGGCGGACAAATCGTCCGTAACCGTCAGGCCCTTCGCTTGCAGCGATTCCAATCCCACGACGGACACCACCGCGTCCATAATCGTCTTTTCACGCTGGATGTCCTCGTCTCCCGCGATCATGATCGCCCAAAGAAACACCGAGAGCAACAGCGCGCATACCTTCAGCAGCGGATGCACTTGCATCGATCGCCACACCTGGCTAGTCCTCGCCGACAGCCCGCCGGAAAACTGAACCGATCCGCGCTTGGATTGTGCGGACTGCGCCGCGCGCGGTTCATTGGGAAGCATCGTGGTTCCTCCGTCTCGCCCGGAACGCCAGCAGCGACAGCAGCGACATAGTGGGCGGGGTTGTTGTAAATATGGGGGTAAGCGCCTGTTCCAGCGTGTGGGCGTCCAGGTGGCGCGTCAGCTTACCCGCACGCGCCATCGATATTACGCCGGATTCCTCGGATACGATCAGCGCGACAGCGTCCGTCTGCTCCGATATGCCCAGCGCGGCGCGGTGGCGCGTACCCAGTTCCTTCGATATATTGCGGTCCTCGCTCAAACGCAGGAAGCAGGCCGCCGCGACGATCCGGTGCTCACGTATAATCACCGCACCGTCGTGGAGAGGGGTGTTCGGCTCGAATATATTCTCAATCAGCGGTGCGGTGATCAGTGAATCCAGCCGCGTGCCGCTCTCGATTATCTCAGCAAGCCCTGTGCGCCGCTCGATTACTATCAGCGCGCCGACCTTGCGCCGGGCTAGGTTGGTCATCGCCGCGACCAGCTCGGTTATCACGCGCAGATGCTGATCAGGATCGTCGGGCGCTCGCATTTTATCCCACAGGTTGGTGCTGCCTATCTGCTCCAGCGCGCGCCTTAGTTCCGGCTGGAACAGCACTACCACCACGACCGCACCGCTATTCATCACCAGATCGATTATCCGGTTGAGGGCGGTCAGATGCAGCAGCACGCTGAGCCTGCTTGCGACGAACAGAAACGCCAGTCCCTTCAACACCTGGCTGGCACGCGTCTCACGCGTCAGCAGGAGCAGCTGATACAGCAGGAACGCAACAATCAACACGTCAGCGACATCCGATATGCGGATGCTACTGAAAATGCTGCGTACCAGCGAGAGGTTCTCCTGCCAGAACTCAACCATCGGCTGTTCCCTCCACCGCCTGTTAAGGCGGTCTGTCGTACTTCCGGCATACGTATTCATGCCACGACGGTAGTATACACCACCAGCCTCTAAAGAGTAAACGACATACACCCCCTCCTGAATCCGATTTTTCAACGTTTTATTATGACGTATGTGTTACGCTTTTCGCTGAATAGGTATTGACCACGCAATGAAACCGTAATATAATTCGTTCTATGAGTAGGATATGCTAAGGTTCAGGAGGTGCGCTGACGGTGCAAAGGACAATATCGCACAGGGTTTGGGCGCTGGCGCTGATGGTTATACTAGCGTCGCGGCTGATTATGTTCGTATCCCCGGCGCTGGCCGACGAGATATGGTTTACTCGCTCGGGCACAAAGCTGCGCGCGAAGGCTTCGACCAGCGCGAACGCGATTATCACTATAAAGGGCGGCGAGGAGGTTTCCGTCGTCAGTAGGTCCGGCGGCTGGTCGCAGGTGCGCTATAGATCGCATACGGGTTACATTCGAAGCGATCTGCTGGTGCAACTGACACGCTCCGGCTACATCCCGCTGGAGAATGGCAACGAGTGCCCGCAGGTGAAGGACGTCCAAACCGCGCTGCGCGATCTGGGTTACTTCAGCGGCAAGTGCGACGGCAAGTTCGGCGACGACACAGAGTCAGCCGTTAAAGCGTTCCAGAAGCGCAACTCGATCGGCGCGGACGGTATCGCGGGTGGCGAGACTCAGCGCGTGCTGTACTCCGGCGCAGCCATCGCGGTGGATGGGATAAGCGGTGCTGGGTTACCCGGTTTGCCCGATGCGTCTAGCAGTGCGGCGGCCACGACCGGCGGAACGAGCGCTGCCGTCTCCGTCTCGCTAAAGAAGGGAGACACGGGCACGGCGGTCAAGGCCATGCAATCGCTGCTAAAGAATCTGGGTTACATTACGTTCGCCCCAGACGGGGTGTTCGGCAGCGGTACAGAGAAGGCTGTGATAGAATTTCAGTCCCGCAACGGATTATCTGCGGATGGCAAGGTCGGAGCGGCGACGCTAAACGTATTGTCCAGCTCGAAGGCGGTAGCTGCGGCGGCGTCCTCAACAATCACCTCAACCGCGGCAACGAAGATAACGCTGAAAAAGGGCGACTCGGGTTCAGAGGTGACAAAGATGCAGAAGCGGCTGCGAGAGCTGGGTTATATCAGCTTTACGGCGGATGGGAAGTTCGGTTCGGGCACGCAAACAGGGGTTATAGCGTTCCAGAAGGCGAATAAACTGTCGGCGGATGGGGTGGCAGGTGCGGGGACGCTCACTCTGCTGTACTCATCGTCGGCCAAGGCGGCTTCGGCGAGTACGGTTTCCGGTTCATCCAGCGGCACGACGGCGTCCAGCGCCCCGGCGAACAGCCAGGTAAAACTGCTGCACTTCTTCGACGTGGTGAAGGTTAAGTATAAGGCGGGCACAGCCGTAACGGTATATGATCCGGCGAGCGGGTTATCATGGAAGCTGCAGTTTATGTCGCTAGGCCGTCACGCGGATTCGGAGCCGATGACCGCCAACGATACCGCAGTGATGAATAAAGCGTTCGGCAACACAACGACATGGACGCCCAAGGCCGTATTGATCAAGTTCCCCGACGGTGTATGGAGCATGGCGACGATGCACAACACGCCGCACCTGAGTTCAACGATCAAGGACAACAACTTTTCTGGGCATCTATGCGTGCACTTCCTGCGCGACATGGATGAGGTAACCAAGAACGATCCTAACTACGGCGTGCAAAATCAAAAAGCCCTGCGCGCGGCATGGAAAGCGCTGACAGGACAGGCGGTGAATTAGGGCTATTCGCTGCGGCGGGACGCTGTTCGGTTTGCGAACCGAATGCGCTTTAAGTTTGTGGCGCCCCGCCACTATGACGTAAGATGTCAACTTATTTATAGCGTTTTTATTGGGGGGGCGCTTGGTGGTTCTTCTTTCAAACCCGGGGGGTGGTGGGGTGGGGTACGTCCGTCCCCTTCCCGAAGGCGCGGATGCGCCGCCGCCCCCCTTCCCCCCGATGGGGGGGTATGACGGGGGTTTCGGGACTCTGTCCCGGACCCTGCGAAGGGCTATCCGCCCTTTCGAATCCTGACCAAGCTTCGCCTGGACCATCGTGATACACAATCTACCGGCTTCGGACTGCCTGTTGTACCTGGATAGTCTACCTCGTAACGCAACCCGTCCCTCCAGCCCTCATCGCCCCCGCAGGGGGAGATGTCGCCGCAGCGACAGAGGGGGGTCCCCGAGGGAGGTCGAGAGGATCGCAATTCTAAATGTGGAATTGCTGTTCACGCTTGACACACAAAACGGGCCGACACAACCGCCAGCCCGTCTCACGCCATTCCGCCGACACTGGCCCGCTTCTCGCTGCCAGCAGCTATATGAAAATAACCTGAACGCAAGCCAGGCTTCCGTTACGCCCTGTCGCTCTCCAGCAGCTCTATCAACACCTTAAGCGAGTCTTGCGCGTTCAAATACGCGTACCGTCCGCTGCCGTCGCCGTACTCCCCCGCCTGTTCCAGCTTCATCCCGAACGCCTCGCACACCGCGACCGCATCCTTCATCCCCTTCACCTGGAACGCAAGGTGATGCGGGCCTTCGCCGTGAGTCTCCAGGTAGTCTCGCCATGTCGAGTGCGCCTCGTTCGGCTCTATCAACTCCAGCTGCAGTCCCGGTCCTACGTCGAAGAACGCCAGTTTCGCCGCAGCATCCGGCGCTGGTTCACCCATATACCTGGTCTGCGTGACCGCGTAGTCTCCCACGCCTTGGGTCGGCGGCGGCGTCACGCCGAGGAACCGTGCCCACTTCTCTTTGGCCGCCTCAATATCACGCACGATGAATCCCACCTGGGTAACGAGTTTGGTATTTACAACGCCATTTGAATCCTGCATGTTAATCCCCCTGTTGTCAGACTACCGCCGCGTTGAGTTGCTTTACCATCTCTTCCACGTCGACGCCATGCGCCGCCCCGGCCTCTGACAGCGTCTCGGCCATCGCGCACGGGCAGCCTATGCAGTGCATACCGAACTCCAGCAATATCTTCGAAAGCTTGCGATCCAGTTTGATTACCTCATTAATAGTCATATCCGACGAAATTTTCGCCATAAGCCGATCCTCCTGTTATTATCGTATCCACAACGTATATACCACAATATTGTTCCGCCGTCAACGCTTTAACGCTAGCGCATCAACGTTTTGAAAGAAACTCGCGCTCGTATGATCTAACGTCGTCCATCCACGCGCGGTCAGGCGGAACGCCCAGTTTCTCGCAGAATCTATCCCAGATTATGCCAAACGGCATCGTCAGCTCCTCTTGACGCGCGGCCAGCACACCCGCGCCGTCGCCGCTCAGTTCCAACGCCTTGAGTCTATCCGCCGGTTCCAGCAGCGCGGCCAGCAGCGCCTTACGCGTGTTCCTCGCGCCGACGACCCACGCCGCGACCCGGTTGATCGACGCGTCGAAGTAATCCATCGCGATAGCCACCTTGTCCAGCGCGCCGGCACGCACGACCTCCAGCATAATCTGCCGCGTCTCGTCGTCCAGCAGCACGACATGATCGCTGTCCCAGCGCACCGGACGGCTCACGTGCAGCAGCAATTCCGGCAGGAAGCACAGCAGCGCGGTCAGCTTCGCCGAGATAACCTCCGTCGGATGGAAGTGCCCCGCGTCCAGCGTCAGCATCACGCCCCGCGACAGCGCGTAACCGATGTAGAATTCATGCGAACCGGGCACATACGCCTCGCTGCCGATGCCGAACAGTTTGGATTCCACGCTGTCGCGCATCAGCGCCGGATCGATCGGTTCCTTTATTATCGCGTCAAGCGACTCGCGCAGCCGTTCGCGCGGACCCAGCGTATCAATCGGAATCTCCTTCGCGCCGTCGTGAGCCCAGTGGTTCAGCAGGCTGCGTTGTCCCGTCCGCTCGCCGAAGTATGCCGATATCCGGCGGCATCTCCGCCCGTGCTCTATCCAGTACGCCCGAATCCCCTCGTCCGGATGGGTCAGCGAACCCGCTTCGCTCATCGGATGCGAGAAGAACGTGGTGTTGAAGTCCAGCCCATATCCGCGATCGACCGCCCAGTCCGCCCATGATGCAAAGTGCTTCGGTTCGATCGCGTCCCGAGGAACCGATCCCTCCGCGTCCAGATAATGCGTGTGCAGGTTGACCTTCGCCGGGCCGGGTATCAGGGTTATGGCCTTGTCCATGTCGGCGCGCAGTTCATCGATAGAACGGGCGCGGCCCGGATAATTGCCCGTCGCCTGGATGCCGCCGGTCAGCTTTGCGTCCTTGGATTCAAACCCCAGCACGTCGTCGCCCTGCCAGCAGTGCAGGCTGAGCGGCACGGACGCCAGACGCTCAATAGCCGCCTCGACGTCCACGCCTTGCCCCGCGTAAACGGACTTGGCCCACTCGAACGCGTCCGCCGCAGACCATCGTATGGATTGACTCATGCGAATCCTTCTTCCTCATTGACTTATTACGCGCGTATTCGTGCGATAATAGCGTCCATTCGACGCAGGCTTTCGTTTTCCTGCATAGAAATGGTTAAACGACGTTCGTCAGCGTCAATTCATCCCACCGCATTATGTCGTCCAGCATGTCTCGCAGTTCGTCCAGCAGCACGCGCGACTCGTGGTAATCGCCGACGTCCAGCGCGATCGCCAGTTCCCGCATCGAGCTGTGAACATCGTCGATAATCAATCGGCTGATCCACCAATCCATCGGCCCGCACGCGTCGTGCCATGATCGGCTCAACGGCTCCATCAGCGACCGCGCCTGCGTCCACTCGCCCTGGAGAACGGCGCGGTTCACCTCCTCCAGCACGGCGGAAACGTCCCCCACCACCCCGCGCGTGTATGCGGACGCAAAACACTGCAGCGCGGTAACCAGGATAATCGAGACCACAAGAACGATCATCTTTCTTCTCATACGTTAGCCGCCTTGAGTCTGGACGACCACCGGCGCGCAGGTATTCTCGCAGCTGTATATCCATAGCGTACCCGCGGGATCCAGGCTGGCCAGCGCGACGGCCCGCAGCGAGTCGAACCCCGCCTTCTTCAGCTGCGCACGCAGCCAGGTTTCGTCGACCAAGAGCGGCGGCAGGTTCTCTTTTTGGATCCTCCCCGACAGTATCACCGGAACCGGCAGCCCTCCGGCGCTCGGCGTGATCCCCAAATCCGAAAGCGTCGCCGTCTCTTTCCCCGGCACGGGGAACACGGATAGCTTGCCGCTGGTCTCCATTATCGCGGTATCCACGTCTTGTATTCGCAAAAACCCCGCCGAGCGCATCTCCGCCAGGAAGTCGCTCATCGTGAAGCCCAGCTGATCCAAAGCCCTGTTGCTCAATATCCCGTCTTTGACGACAGGATACGCGTGGCCGTCGATCAGCCGCCGCAGCCTCTCGCTCTTCATCCCGCACAGCGTAATCAGCGCGTGTATAAATATCATAGCGACCATCGGCACCACGCCGTAGAGCAGCGGCACCGCCGTATCCCCCATCGGCGGGGTCGCCAGGTTCGCGATCAGCATAGACATCGCCAGTTCATACGGCTGCAGCTGTCCGATCTGCCGCTTGCCCATCAGCCTCATCAGCACGACCATCGTAACGAACAGTATCACCGCGCGCAGAAACAGTATCAGCATATCGGCTCACCTCCCAATACACTTCCATATTGTGGATTGAAAGGCGGGATATAATACGCGGGAACGGCTTGTTTTTAACGATCGGCTGCGATAACATTACCCTATCCGACTGATTCAATGTGAGGCGAACCCGATGAGCATCATAGCCGACGCGCATACCATCATCGACGAATCCATCAAGGCCGTCCTGCCCGACGCCGCCGTGAGACGCGCGCTTAGCGTACTCGACCTGCCCCAAAGCGTCGTCATCGTCGCTATCGGCAAGGCCGCGTGGCGTATGGCCCGCACCGCCGCCGATGCTCTCGGCTCGCGCGTCCGCTCCGGCCTGGTCGTCACCAAGTACGGCCACGCCGAAGGCCCCATTCCCCATTTGGAGATCATTGAGGCCGGACACCCGATCCCTGACGCGAACAGCGTACTGGGCGCGCGAAAGGCGCTAGATCTGGTAAGCGGGCTGACCGCACGCGACGCGGTGTTGTTCCTGGTCTCCGGCGGCGGATCCGCGCTGTTCGAACAGCCGCTCCCCGGCGTCGCCCTCGAGGATACGCAAACGCTGACCAAGCGTCTCCTGACCAGCGGCGCGGATATTACACAGATTAACACGATCCGCAAGCATCTATCCGCCGTCAAGGGCGGACGTTTCGCTAAGGCTTGCGAACCCGCGCAGGTTTTCGCCATCATACTCAGCGACGTGCTGGGCGATTCGCTGGATTCTATCGCGTCCGGGCCCGCCGTTCCGGACAGCTCCACATCGCGGGACGCGCTGGCCATACTCGACCATTACCGTATACCCATACCCGACAACGCGCGGCGCGCCATATCGATCGAGACCCCAAAAACGCTGGGCAACACCCATACGATGATAACCGGTAACGTCGAACAGTTGTGCACGGCCGCGTCCATCGCCGCCGAGCGCATGGGTTACACACCGCTGATACTCACCACTACGCTGGATTGCGAGGCCCGCGAGGCGGGCGCGGCTATCGCGGCCATCGCCCGTGAGATTCACCAGCATCGCAGACCCGCCGCGCCGCCTTGCGCCGTTATCCTCGGGGGCGAGACGGTCGTCCGCGTTCGCGGCTCAGGCTTGGGCGGGCGCAGCCAGGAGTTATCGCTCGCGGCCTCTAAGGGCGTCGACGGCCTTCCCGGCACGGTGATCTTCTCCGTCGGTTCCGACGGAACGGACGGCCCGACCGACGCGGCGGGGGGGATCGTCACGGGTGAATTCGCACAGCAATGCAGGGACGCGGGCGTCTCCATCGACGCGTATCTCGGCGGCAACGACGCGTATCATATACTCCAGCGCATGGGCGGCCTAATCATGACCGGCCCGACGGGCACCAACGTGAACGATCTAACCGTGCTGCTGATACGGTAAACAAAAAGGCTGGCGCGCCGTGCGTCAGCCCCTCTGATTTATCAAACCAACTCTATAACCACCATCTCGGCGGCGTCGCCCCGGCGCGGCCCCAGCTTCAATATCCGCGTGTACCCTCCGGCGCAGCCCTTCTCCTGGTTGCGCTTCTTGTACTTCGGGCCCATCTCGGTGAACAGCTTCTCGATCAACGGATGCTTAATATCCTTCGTCCGTTCCTTGTAGTCGGACTTGGATTCGTCGCTCTTCTTGATCTCCTGCAGATCGTACAGGTATGACATCATGATCCGGCGGGCGTGCAGCTTGCTGGGCAGATCGTTGCGCGTCTGTATCGTGACGACCTGACCCTTCTCGTTGTTATGATGCTTCTCGACCGTGATCTGGTTGTCGCACTCGGCGATCGCCAGGCTTACCATATGGTCGGCTATCGCGCGCACTTCCTTGGCCCGTGCCAGCGTGGTCTCTATCCGACCGTGCCATAGCAGATGCGTTACCTGATTGCGCAGCAGGGCCTTGCGTTCCTTTGCGGGCCGGCCCAACTTGCGTTGATAAGGCATAGTTATTCCTCCTTATTCTTCCAACGTCCTAAGGCCCAAACCCAGAGCCGCCAGTTTCTGTTCGACCTCTTCCAGCGACTTCTTGCCCAGGTTGCGCACCTTCATCATATCGTCCTGGTTGCGCTGTACCAGTTCGGAGACCGTGTTGATCGACGCGCGCTTGAGGCAGTTGTACGCGCGCACAGACAGATCCAGTTCCTCGATGGTCATCTCGAGAACCTTCTCCTTCTTGTTGTCGACCGGTTCGTTAAAATCGACCGGGATTACCTGTTCGGTCAGATTTACGAACAACTTCAGATGGTCGCTGAGTATCTTTGCCGCCGTCGAGATCGCCTCGTCCGGCAGGATGGATCCGTTCGTCCACACCTCAAGCGTCAGCCTATCAAAGTCCGTTATCTGTCCGACACGCGTATCCTCGACCGCATAATTCACCTTGCGGATCGGCGTGAATATCGAGTCGACAGGTATCACCCCGATGGGCGTTGCGTTCGTCTTGTTCCGCTCCGCCGTCACATAACCGCGATTGCGATCCAAGGTAATCTGCATCTCCAGCCGCGCATCCTCGTTGAGCGTGGCGATATGCAGATCCGGGTTCATTATGTCGACCTCTTCGTCGGTGGCTAAATCGTCCGCAGTGACCTCTTTCGGGCCGCGGATATCGACATTGATCACCTTCGCGCCGTCGGAATACAACCTGGCCGACAGGTTCTTAAGGTTCAGAATTATCTCAGTCACGTCCTCCTTGACCCCTTGGATCACGGAGAACTCATGCTGAACGCCTTCGATCTTTATGGACGTCACCGCTACGCCGGGCAGCGAGGAAAGCAGCACCCGCCTTAGCGAATTTCCCAGTGTCTGCCCATACCCGCGTTCCAAGGGTTCGATGACGAATCGGCCGTAACAGCCGTCCTCACCCGTCTCCACACGCTCGATTCTGGGCCGCTCAATTTCTATCATTACGCCCTGTCCCCCCTCAGTTTCCCGCGTAGCTGCGGACACACTCAACAGTATTCGGGCGTTTATCGTGAGTACAACTCAACAATGAGATGCTCCTGAATCGATAGGTCGATATCGGCCCGCTGTGGCAGCGCGGTCACGGTCGCGGTCAGGTTCTCCGCATCGAACGTAAGCCATTTGGGCAGAATGCGACCAGTGCCCTCGCGAAGCGCCTTGAAGTGAGGGATCTCGCGGCTGCGCGGGCGCAGAGTCACAACCTCCCCAGCCTTGACCAGGTAGGAGGGAATGTCCACCTTTGCGCCGTTGACATATATGTGTCCGTGCAACACGAATTGCCTCGCTTGCGCGCGCGATGAACCCAGTCCCGCGCGGAACACGACGTTATCGAGGCGGCGCTCAAGCAGCTGGAGCAGGTTCTCGCCCGTAACGCCCTTCATGTTGGAGGCCATCTCATAATAACGGTGGAACTGCGTCTCCAGGATACCCCAAGCCCTGCGGGTCTTCTGCTTCTCTCGCAGTTGGATGCCGTACTCGCTCATCTTACGCTGACGCGCCTGGCCGTGCTGACCCGGAGGCATCGAGCGGTGCGCGAACACGCATTTCGCCGAATAACATTTATCGCCCTTCAGGAACAGCTTCTGCCCTTCCCGGCGGCAAAGACGGCATACTGAACCGGTATATCTTGCCATTGAAGTTCCTCCTGATTACACGCGCCGGCGCTTGGGCGGGCGGCAGCCGTTATGCGGGATGGGCGTTACATCCTTGATCATGTTGACCTCAAGCCCCGCCGCTTGTAAGGAGCGGATGGCGGCTTCGCGCCCGGAACCCGGACCCTTCACGTAAACCTCGACGGTCTTCAGCCCGAATTCCATCGCGTTACGCGCGGCGGTCTCGGCGGCTGTCTGGGCCGCGAACGGCGTGGATTTCTTGCTGCCGCGGAAACCCAATCCGCCCGCTGACGCCCAGCTTAGGGCGTTTCCGACGGTATCGGTAATCGTCACGATAGTATTGTTAAACGAGGAGCGGATATGGGCGGCTCCACGCTCTACCAGTTTCTTTTCCCGGCGTTTGCGCACGACGCGCTTTACGGCCTTCTTAGGCGCCATAGCAATCCCTCCGAATCAAACAGTTAACCCCTCGGGCTCGGTTCATGCTGCCCAATCGCGTCACTTCGCGGCCTTTTTCTTACCCGCGACCTGCTTTTTGGGCCCTTTGCGCGTACGCGCGTTCTGCTTTGAATTCTGGCCGCGCACCGGCAGGCTACGGCGATGCCGTATCCCGCGGTATGAACCGATCTCCACCAGGCGCTTGATGTTCAGCGACACCTCGCGGCGCAGATCGCCCTCGACCTTGACGTTCTTTTCGATGTAATCGCGCAAGCGGTTGATCTCCTGCTCGCTCAGATCCCTCACCCTGGTGTCTGGGCTGATCTGGGTGGATTCGAGGATCTTCCGGCTGGTAGATACGCCTATACCAAAGATATAGGTAATTCCGTACTCCACACGCTTGTCACGGGGCAAGTCCACGCCCGCAATTCGTGCCATGCTTTAACGCACCTCCACAGTTCACTGGGGTTTAGTGTATACAAGTGAACGACCCTGCGCCGCCCGGCGGTACGCCGATGAGCAACCGGCGTCAGCCGCCCGCCCGGATCCGCGCCAAGTCCTATTCTTCATCCGATGTCTCAATCGACGTCTTAACCCTGCTTCTGCTTATGCTTGGGATTCTCGCAGATGACCATCACGCGGCCCTTACGCTTGATGATCTTGCATTTCTCACATATCGGCTTAACCGACGGTCTGACTTTCATGAGCGAACGCCTCCTTGCGGTCGTTGAGTAGTTCTAATTCTTACTGCGCCAGGTTATCCGCCCGCGCGTCAAATCATATGGCGAGAGCTCCACGGTGACGCGGTCGCCCGGGTATATTCGGATGAAGTTCATCCGCATCTTGCCCGAGATATGAGCCATAATCATGTGGCCGTTAGGCAACCGCACCTGAAACATCGCGTTTGGAAGCGCCTCTACGACGGCTCCCTCTACCTCAATACTATCGCTCTTGGCCAAGTGCATCCTCCTCCTTGCCGACCGCGTATCCGGCGCTGGCTAAACGCGAGCGCACATGCGCATCCAAGAGCGTGCCCGAACGCGCCTTTTCCACAATGTCGTCAAACCGGTCGGGCTGGGGTCTCACGTGGAGGATCTTCTTCTTCTTTGGAGCGGACGTCTTGCGCAACCTGCCGTCCGCCAGCATCGCGTAATTCGCCAGCGGCACGTCCATCACCACAAAGAAACTACCCGCGTCGCGTCCCGCCTTGGATAATACCACCCGCCCCGGCTCTATTGGATAACCGGCCGTCCGCCGCGCCGCGCAGATCATCGCCCGGCCTCCGCCGCGTGAGCCAGCGCTATGGGCAGAGTCAGAATCTCCGGCTCGCCGTAGGTTATCAAAACCGTATGCTCATAATGCGAAACCCAGCCACCATCCTTCGTCGCGATGTGCCACCCATCGTTTATGACATCATATCCACCCGCCGATATCATCGGCTCAATGGCCAGCGTCATACCGGGCGCCAGCCTCGGGCCGTGTCCCGGTTTACCGAAGTTGGGCACCTCCGGATCCTCATGCATCTCCCTGCCTATACCGTGCCCGCACAGCGCGCGTATAACCTGATAACCGTTGGATTCAGCCCAGGCTTGCACGCTTGAGCCGATATCGCTCAGTCTGTGACCGATCTTCATCTGGGAGACGCCCTTCCAGAAGCATTCCTCTGTCACGTCGATCAGACGCTTCGCTTCCGGGCTGACGTTGCCTACGCCTATCGTGTATGCGCTGTCCGCCTGCCACCCATCCAGCACCAACCCGCAGTCAAGGCCTAATATACAACCTTCCGCGAGTGGAACATCATTCGGGATGCCGTGCACTACCACCTCATTGACGCTCGTACACAACGAGGCGGGGAACCCTTCGTACCCCAGGAATGACGGCGTGGCGCCAGCGTCGGTGATCATTCGATGCGCTATCTTGTTAAGATACATCGTCGTGACGCCTGGCTTCACATATTGCCGCAATTCGGCCAATACGCTGTAAAGCAGCCGTCCCGCCGCGCGCATCTTCTCAATCTGAGCGTCGTTCTTGATTGAGATCATCTAAGCGCCCGCCGACTCTGCATGTTCAAGAAAGCCCTCAATGTACGCGAATCCCTCGTCCAGCGGCATAGCCCCGTCCATAGCGGTCAAGCGACCCGTCCCCTGATAATATTCCACCAGCGGCGCGGTCTGTTCGTGATAGACCGACAGTCGGTTGAGCACGGTCTCGGGGGCGTCGTCCTTGCGCAGAATCAGGTTTCCGCCACAACCCTCGCAGCGTGTCCGACCCTTCAGGCGATCCACATGGTGTGTCGCGCCGCAGTTATCGCAGACACGTCGCCCCGAGAGCCGCTTCACGATCGCCTCGTCGGCCATCGTCATATAGACAATTCGATCCAGCTGGCAGATCTCCTCCAACGCCCTCGCCTGCGGCACCGTGCGCGGGAAGCCGTCCAGTATGAACCCTTTCGCGCAATCGCCCTGCCGTATCCGGTCGTCGACGATCTCGATCATTACTTCATCCGGCACCAGCAAGCCTTGATCGACATACGTTTTCGCCCTCAGCCCGACGGGCGTACCCGCTTTCATGGCCTCGCGCAGAATCTCGCCGGTCGATATCGCCGGAATCCTATACCGCTTGGCGACAAGCGCGGCCTGGGTGCCTTTGCCAACTCCCGGAGGCCCCAGAAACAGCAGCTTCATTATATACTCCTCGGCATGTCAAAACCTCTATCCCTTTACAGGAATCCCTTGTAGTGACGCATCAGCAGCTGACTTTCAAGACTGCGCGTCGTCTCCAGCGCGACGCTTACAGCAATCAGCAGGCTGGTGGCGGCAAACGGCACGCTCGTGGACAACAATCGCGTCGCGAACGTTGGTATGACGGCGAGCACAGCCAGGAACACGCCTCCGAACAGCGTCACCCGCGACGATATGCGCGAGAGGTAATCGCTCGTCGGCTTGCCTTGCCTGATGCCGGGGATGATACCACCGTTCTGCTGCAGGTTCTTGGAAATCTCCACAGGGTTGAACGTTATGGAGGTGTAGAAATAGGCGAAGAACAGTATCATCAAGCCCACTGCCACTTGATACCATACGCCGTTCAGGAACTGACTATTCCACCAAGTGGAAATTGGCGCGTTTGGAAAGAAGCCCATGATCGTGCCAGGGAACTGCATGATCGAATACGCGAATATCAGCGGCAGGACGCCGGTCGAGTTCACCTTCATCGGGATATGGGTGGACTGCCCGCCCATCATTCGCCGTCCCACTACGCGCTTGGCATACTGCACCGGCACGCGGCGCTCGCCCATATCCACGAACGTAACCGATACGATCATTATCAGCGCCACTGCCAGCACGGCGACCATGGCGATCCAGCTTATCAGGTTCGCACCTGATACCAGGCTGGCGACGCCCTGGCTCGTCCAGGTGAACAGGTTGGTGATGATACCTGAGAAGATCAGCAGCGAGACCCCGTTGCCAACGCCGTTTTCCGTGATGCGTTCACCAATCCACATCGACAGCGCAGAGCCGGCGGCCATTGACAAGCCGATAACCAATCCGCTCATGAACGTCTTCTCGCGCATACCGCCCAGTCCGTACACCAGACCGACCGCCTGTATAAAACCCAGCACCACGGTCAGATACCGCGTGTACTGCGCAATCTTCTTGCGGCCTTCCTCGCCTTCCTTCTGCAGGCGCTCCAGGTAGGGTATCGCGACCGTGAGCAGCTGCATGATGATCGACGAGTTGATGTACGGCGTGATGCCCATGGCCATGATGGTCATGTTGGAGAACTGATTGCCTGTCATCATGCTCATGAAATCGAGCAAACTGAACCTTGACATCGAGGCTTGAACGGCCTCGACGTCAATGCCAGCTACGGGGATGACGCCCGCCAGACGGTATATCAGCAGCATGATCAGGGTATACAGTATCTTCTTGCGCAGCTCCGGAACGCGCCAGCAATTACGCAGCGTTTCGAGCATTTCAGACCACCT
>JAISBH010000031.1 GCA_031266295.1 Oscillospiraceae bacterium
CTAGGGGGAGATGTCGCCGCAGCGACAGAGGGGGCGCCCACTCCCCGTCGTTCACCTGCGTCCAGCAAGGAAATTTACGCCAATTATATCACGCTCCCCACATAAAGACAATCGCGGCACTCGACGCGCATACCAAAATCATGTATAATAAACCCCATGCAATCGACAGCAACCGCGCCGCCTATCGAAGCCTGGCTCGCCTCCATGCGCACCGACGCAGCGTTCACACGCGGCGTCGCGCTCTGGCGTGTGCTGCCCGCGCGGTCAGCCCTCACATCCCCGTTCCCCGACTGGCTGCACAGCGACATCCCCGCCGCGCTTCAGCGTCGCGGCATCGCCGCCCCCTACACCCATCAGCGGGCGTCATGGGACGCGATCCATCGCGGCGAACACATCGTCGTCGTCACTCCGACAGCGTCCGGAAAGACGCTATGCTACAACATCCCCGTCCTGGACTCGATACTGCGCAACAGCGACAGCCGCGCGCTATACCTATTCCCAACGAAAGCGCTCGGCGCGGATCAAGTTGCGGCGTTATACGACCTGGTTCAGGAGATGGGCGCGGACGTCAAAACGTTCACGTATGACGGCGACACCCCTGCAGCGTCGCGCCGCGCGATCCGCGAAGCCGGACACATAGTGGTCACTAACCCCGACATGCTCCACGCCAACATCCTCCCCAACCACACCAAGTGGGTCAAACTGTTCGAGAACCTAAAGTATGTCGTCATCGACGAGCTGCACGCTTACCGGGGCGTGTTCGGGTCGAACATGGCCAACGTGATCCGCCGCCTAAAGCGTCTATGTGCGTTCTACGGCAGCCACCCTCAATTTATCTGCTGCTCGGCGACTATCGCAAACCCTCTCGAGCTTGCTCAAACCCTGCTGGAACAGCCGTTCACGCTGATCGACGGCAACGGCGCGCCTCAGGGCGAACGCCACGTAATATTCTACAACCCGCCCGTGATAAACCAGCAGCTGGGCATCCGCAAGAGCGCGGTCAACGAGACGCGCGCGATCGCCTCCAACCTGCTGAAGGCTGGAGTCAGCTCAATAGTATTCGCGAAATCCCGTTTGCAAGTGGAAGTGCTAACCCACACCCTCAAGCGGCTGGTGCGCGATCCTCTGGGCAACAGCGGGCAGGTGCGCGGCTATCGCGGCGGTTATCTGCCTTCAGAACGGCGTGAGATCGAGCGGGGTTTGCGCGCCGGCGTCGTAAAAACGGTGGTATCCACGAACGCGCTGGAACTGGGCGTTGACATCGGCTCGCTGGAATCCTGCGTGCTGTGCGGCTATCCCGGCACTATCGCCAGCACTTGGCAGCAAGCTGGGCGAGCCGGTCGCCGCTCCGGCGCGTCGGTTACCGTGATGGTGGCGACGTCCAACCCGCTGGATCAATACATCATGGCGCATCCTGAATACTTCTTCGAGTCGTCGCCCGAACACGCGCTGGCGCAGCCGGACAACTTCCACATACTGGTGAACCACTTCAAGTGCGCGGCGTATGAACTGCCGTTCTGCGCGGATGAGAAATACGGCGATCTTGACAATACGGGCGAACTGCTGGAAGGATTGACGGCTAACGGGTTCCTACGCCATGTAAACAATCGTTATTACTGGATGAGCGAGGAGCTTCCGGCGGCGGAGGTTCACCTGCGCACGGCGGGCGAGGAGAATTTCGTCATCATCGATACGACGAAGCCCGATCCTAAGGTGATCGGCGAGATGGATCGGTTCACGGTGCCGATGCTGCTGCACGAACACGCGATATACCTTCACGAGGGCAGGCAGTTCCAGGTCGAGAAGCTGGACTTCCCCAACAAAAAGGCGTTCGTGAGGCAGGTGGACGTCGACTATTACACCGACGCGGACATGAATACCCAACTGCGCGTGATCGACGAGTTCGAGCATGACGACGCGCCGCTGCCGCGCTCGTTCGGCGAGGTGGTCGTTTCGTCCATGGTGACGATATTCAAGAAGATGAAACTGGACACGCACGAGAACCTGGGTCACGGATTCGTCGATTTGCCTGAAACCCAGATGCATACGACCGCGTGCTGGCTGATGCTGCCCGAGGAGCGTTCGTCAAGGTTCACGAAGGATCATCTGCAGAACGGGATGCTCGGCGTCGCGCATCTGCTAGGCTCGCTCGCGCCGCTGTACCTGATGTGCGCCCGGCACGACGTAGCGGTGCATTATCACACCCGCGACCCGTTTACCCAGCTGCCGACGATATACCTGTACGACGCGATCCCAGGAGGCGTAGGCCTTAGCGACAAGGTATACACGTTGCTGGGGACGCTGCTCGATCACGCCAGAGACGTGATACTGGCCTGCCCGTGCGAGCGCGGCTGCCCGTCGTGTGTCGGCCCGGCTGCGGAGGGGCAGGACTCGAAGCGGGCCGCGCTGGATGTTCTGAACGCCTGGACTGTTTAGAAGTATATAATTGTGTTATGATCCGCAATTTGAAGGGGAAACTCCAAGCCCTGGCCGAATCGCAATCGGCCAAGCCCGCGCCTCGCGCAGAGGAGGCGTGCTTCGTTCGCGACGAGGCCGAACCGTTATCATTATACGAAGGTTTGCTGGATGTAACAGACGAGCACGCGCGAATAATGACGCTGGGCGAGCCGCGTCCGTTTGATATCAGGCGAACGCTGTTTTTGGATACGGAGACGACCGGGCTGGGCGGCGCGGGAACAGTGGCGTTCCTGATAGGCGTAGGGTTCGTTGAAGGGGAACGGTTTGTGACGCGGCTGATACTGATGCGCGATTACTCGCAGGAGGCGAACCAGCTGTCGCTACTGGCCGATATGATGGACGACATGAATTGGATAGTGTCGTTCAACGGAAAGTCGTTCGACGTGCCACTGCTGCGCGGAAGGTTCATAATGCAGGGGCTGAGGCATCGCTGGCGCGAGTTGGAGCATTTGGATCTGCTGCACGCCGCGAGGAGGGTTTGGAAACCGAGGCTGGTTAAATGTTCGCTGCAGAGGCTTGAAAGGGAGTTGCTGGGGATAGAGAGGGACGATGATCTGCCGGGGGCGGAGGTTCCGGGGCGGTTCTTCGAGTATTTGAAGACGGGGCGGTTTAGTTTGCTGGACGATGTACTGCGTCATAACACGCAGGATGTGAGAACGCTGGCGCGGCTGCTGGTTGCGCTGGCGCGAACGTACGATTGCGCCGAGGAGCAGGTGGACATGCTGGATGTGTTCGCGCTGGGGAGGAGTCTGCATAGGGCGGGGGAGATTGAGCGCGCGCGGCGGTGTTTCACAGTAGCGAGTGTAGGTGTGACGGCGAGTCAGGCGAGGGTGGCGTTGGCGAATTCGTATCGAAGGCAAGGCGAGTGGGAATCGGCTCGCGGCGTATACGAGAGTATGGCAGAGCGTGGCGAGGGCGGCTCGTTCGCGTACATTGCGCTGGCGATACTGGCCGAGCATCGCGAACACGACGCGGGCAAGGCGATGACGCTGACACGCGAGGCAATGCGGCGCGCGAAGGTTGATGAAATACCGGAGCTGGAGAAGCGGCGGAAAAGGTTGCAGAGGAAGTTGGGCGGGGGGTAATGCTGCGGCATCTCTCCCGCAGGGGAACCCCCTCTGTCGCTGCGGCGACAT
>JAISBH010000085.1 GCA_031266295.1 Oscillospiraceae bacterium
TCCAGGTTCAGCTCGTCAACAACACGTTTTGCTTGTATCATTGTCTATCCTTGTTATCCTTCCATTCCCTGCCGGAATGAATCACCCTATCAAGCCTTGCGACAGCAGCTCTTCTAAGAAAGCCGCCGGCCCGCAATCCGCGCACGAGCCGCATATATATGTCGCGCGCTCCTTTACCGCATCCCGCGCGTTTGAAACCGCGACGCTCGCGCCCGCCCACTCCAGCATAGGCAGATCGTTGATCGAGTCTCCGAACGTCAGCGCGCCCGCCGCACCGAAACCCAGCGTCTCCGACAGATGCCTCAGCGCGTTTCCCTTGGACGCGTCCAGGCTAGCGATCTCAAGAAACTGCGGCTCGGACGTAGTCCAACACAGCGTTCCGCCGAACGTCTCCCGCGCCTCGGCTAGCAGCGCGGCGACACGGGGCGGTTCATCCACGCCCAGCAGCTTCGCCGTCGGTTTGTCGATGAACGCCGTCATATCGTCCACCTTGCGACAAGGCAGGCCGGACGACTTGGCGTAAGCGGCGGCGTACGCGCATTCTTTTTCAAACACGAAGCCGCCGTCCTCGTACGCCTGGACATACACGTCCCGCTCGCGCAGCCAGCGTATCGCCGCGCGCGCCCGTTCCGGCTCCATCAGCGTCTCATGAACCGCCGCGCCGCCACCGTCGAACACCTGCGCGCCGTTGCACGCGATATAGTGATCATCCGCGCGGATATCGCCGCACAATTCCTCGACATATGGGCGCATCGACGCGCCGCTACGTCCCGACGATATGATAATCCTCGCACCCGCAGCGCGCGCGGCGCGAAACGCCGCGACCGTTCGCGCATCCAGGCTGAATGTCATTCTGGGAACCAATGTGCCGTCCAGGTCGGATACGATGGTATGAATCCTTTTCATGTCAGCCTATCTGAGGCAGCGACGCGGCGGCGATGCTCTGACCGACGCGGCGGTTGGATTCGTCCGGCAGGTGAAGCGTCAGTTTCGACGCCAGCGCGGGATCGACCGCCGCCAGCGTCCTGCGCGCCTCGGCCAGCACACGCTCACCGCCGACGCCGGAAGTTACGCGGCCTAGTATCAGCACGTGCTTGATCTGATAGAACCGCGCGTACCACGCCAGTTCCCACCCCAGATACACGCCGATTGTGTCGAATATGGCCAGCGCGCCTTCATGGCCGTTCGCAGCCTCGGATTGTACTGCCTTGAGTTTTTCGGCGGGCGTCAGCGTCTCGGCCAGGCGCAGACCGGCGGCGGGCGCGAGTTTCGCCGCAGCATCCTGCGAAAAATACTTTACGCCGCAGCCTATGTCGCCGGACCATTCGTCAACCATCGCGCCGGGATTAAAATCGACCGGCACAAACGCCAGCTCGTTCAGCCAGCCGGTTATGTTGCCGTCCGGATCAACGAATCCGCCGGCCTCGCTGGTGCCCATCGCGATGCCCAGCACGCTGTTCTCGTTCAAATCCATCGCGCCGGCCAGCGCGGTGACGTCGCCGTCATTGGCAACCTCCAGCGGAACGTCTCCGACAGCCTTCGCGGCGCGGATATATATGTCATTGACCTGCGCGTCGAACAAATCCTTGGGTACCTTCAGGAACAGCGAGGCCACGCGCGTGCGGTTCGCGACATATATACCGGCGCTGCTGACGCCGATCGCGTCCACGCGCGGCATGTGTTCCGCCGCCGAACGGAACGCGGACAGTATGCCCTCATAGTGATACGACGGGTCGGACTGGGTCTTCGGGTGCCAGACGATCTCCTCGCTGTAGACCGCCTCGCCATCCACTACGGCGGATACCTTGCGGTCGCTGCCGCCAGCGTCGAAGCCTATCCTGCATCCGTCCAGGTGTCGGCCCACAGCGCGCGCGCCGGACCGGTCAGCCGGAATCTCATCTAGAGAGACTCGCTCTACTGTGAACGGCCGTTCGTATACTCCGGACATGAAGTCCGCGTCGAACTCACGCGCGCCGCCTATCCGATACGCGTCCTGCAGATGCCCCACCAGATACTCCGGCGCGGCGACGCGGAACCTGAACCCGCCATACGCCCACAGCATCGTTTTGCCCAGCCGCTCTATCAATGTTCGGTTGATCCCGCCCCACTCCGACTCATCCTTGTATACTCGCAACCTGTACGAACTGGTATATCCCAACTCCCGCTCAAGCGAAATCACGACGGGCACGCTGTTCTCATCAGTCAGTCCGGATTCATACCTGGACAGGAAAGCGGCCATCGGGACGAAGCCCGGATCCAGCGGCGCGTGTACGGCCAAGTCGGCGCGGATTTTATTGAGGAAGCTGTCTAGTTGCATAATAGCCACCGTCCATAAAGTTATTTTCTAAAGTCATTTTAATTTGTACGCGCATGGTTATGTCTAAGCCTTCCGCACTACTATTCCCACTCGATCGAGGCCGGGGGTTTTGTGGTTATATCATACACGACGCGGTTGACGCGCGGCGCCTCGTTAACGATGCGCGAGGAGATTCGCGCCAGCACGTCATACGGGACGCGCGCCCAATCGCTGGTCATGAAGTCGTCAGTCGTGACCGCGCGTATCGCGATAGCGTTCTCATAGGTCCGCTCGTCGCCCATTACGCCGACCGAGCGTACGCCTGTCAGCACAGTCAGGTATTGCTGAATGTCGCGCGCGAGTCCAGCCTTCGCGATCTCCTCGCGCAGTATGGCGTCGCTGGCGCGGACGATGTCTATCTTATCCCGCGTAACCTCGCCCAGGCAACGGATCGCGAGTCCGGGTCCGGGGAACGGCTGACGCCAAACGAGCGATTCCGGTAAGCCCAGTTTCTCGCCGACCGCGCGCACCTCATCCTTGAACAGCATTCGCACAGGCTCAATCAACCCGTTGAAGCCTATGTTATCAGGCAAACCGCCCACGTTGTGATGACTCTTGATCACGGCTGCGCCGGCGGCCTGTCCGCTCTCAATCACGTCGGGGTATGTCGTGCCTTGCGCGAGAAACTCGATCGCGCCCAGTTTCGCGGCTTCGGCGGCGAATACCCCGACGAACGCCGCGCCGATTATCTTGCGTTTGCGTTCAGGCTCAACCACGCCTTTGAGACGTGAGAAGAACAGGTCGGACGCGTCCGCCTGGATCAATCTCATATCGAAGTGCCCCTCGAACGCCTCGCGCACCTGCTCGGTCTCATCCTTGCGCATAAGCCCGTGATCGACGTACACGCATGTGAGCTGGCCGCCAATTGCCTTGGATAGGAGCGCGGCGGTGACGGCGCTGTCCACGCCGCCGGACAGCCCCAGCAGCACGCGACCAGCGCCTATCCTGGAGCGTAATTCAGATAATTTCTGTTGAATAAACGTTTCCATGGACCAGTCGCCGGACGCGCCGCATATATTGTACAAGAACCCATTTATCAGTTCGCGGCCGCGCTCGGTATGAGTCACTTCAGGGTGGAACTGCACGCCGTACAGTTTGCGGGATGGATCGGCCATCGCTGCGACGGGACAGTTATCCGAGTACGCGAGAGTGGCGAATCCTTCAGGCGCGCGGGTAACCAGATCGGTATGGCTCATCCAGCACGACGCGGTCGACGGCATAGGTTCCGTAAGATCGCATAAGTTTTGATAAAAGCGGATAGAGACGCGGCCATACTCGCGGGCGTCGTGGGATTCAATGGCGCCGCCCAGCTGGTGAGCAATCCACTGCATACCGTAGCAGATGCCCAGCACAGGCACGCCCAGGTTCAGCAGCGCAGGATCGGCATATGGAGCGTCGGGGCGGCGTACTGAAGCGGGGCTGCCTGACAGGATAAGCCCGAGAGGCTTGGCGGCGCGAATAGTTTCGATGGGTGTATCATGCGGGAGCACCTCGCAGTAAACGCCCGCCTCACGGACGCGGCGCGCGATCAGCTGGCAGTACTGCCCGCCAAAGTTGAGGATAATGATGCGCTGGTTATGCGGCACAGCATTGTCTCCCTTCCGAAATGAGCTTATTATACTGTATACGGCGAAACTTGTAAAGCGAGGGGCCGTTATGCCGCAAGCCAAGGGCGCGGTTAGATACCGCAAATACAGAGTGATTATGTTGGAGGATTATAATATGAAGCTATACTACGCCCGCCACGGAGAGACCGCTTGGAACGCGCAAAACAGGATACTGGGGGTGACTGACATATCCTTGAACGCGAGCGGCGCGGCGCAGGCCGAGGCGCTGGCCGAGCAGTGCGCGCAGCTGGGGGACGTTGACGTTATCATATCTTCGCCGCTCAAGCGCGCGAGGGAGACGGCAAATATCATATCCGCGCGGATCATGAAGCCCGTCATAATAGAAAACCGATTGACCGAATGGAATTACGGCAAGTATGAAGGTGTTGACCGGATGGGCACATACGATACAGGCAAGCCCGCGTTCCAGGCGGCGAAGCTGGGTTTCTGCGAGCGTGTAGGCGAGACGGGCGAATCGCTGCTGCAGTTGGCGCATCGAGTATACGCGGTGCTAGACGATCTGCCCTTTTTATATGGAGGGCAGAATCCGCTGCTGATAACCCACGGCGGCGTCTGCCGAGTGCTGGAGACCTACTACAAGAGCATGACGACAGTGGAGTTTTCGCAGTATTTTTCGGCGAACTGCGAGATGAGGTGTTGGATTATTTAGAGGGCAGCGGCGTACGGCACGCGGCGCATCCGCGCCTTCGGGAAGTGCGCTACGCGCCCTCGCTACGCTCAATTGCGATCCCTCTCCCGACCTCCCCAGGGGAACCCCCTCTGTCGCTGCGGCGACATCTCCCCCTA